>JAVWLC010000013.1:6601-18883 GCA_036638175.1 Raoultibacter sp.
GGCCTTTTGCTAGCAAGCCGCCGTGTTGTTTCATGAGCGTGAAAAAACGGTTGGCAAGTTTGGGCTTCGTGAACACAACTGCTTCACCAAACAGCGCACCGACTTTGGTGCCCCCGATGTAAAAAACATCGCACAAGCGCGCAATGTCGGGAAGCGTGAGATCGGCACCTTCGGCCGCAAGTCCGTATCCGAGCCGTGCACCATCGAGAAAAAGAGGCAGGTTGTGGGCATGGCTGATCGCAGAGATTTCTTCAAGTTCGGCTTTTGAGTATATCGTGCCATATTCGGTGGGGTAGGACACATATACCAAACCAGGCTCTACCATGTGTTCGTGGTTCATATCGCCAAAGAATGTTTCGCAATAAGAGCGAATTGAAGCAGCGTCGATCTTCCCTAAGTGCTGGGGCAGAGTAAGCACCTTGTGTCCACTTGCTTCGATCGCACCCGCTTCGTGTGTGGCGATGTGTCCGGTATCTGCTGATAGCGCACCTTGCGTGCGGTGGAGCAACGCGTCAATGACCGTCGCATTGGTTTGCGTGCCTCCCACCAGGAAAAATACTTCTGCATGGGGGCAATTGCACGCTTCTTTGATCATGGCACGAGCTTGTGCACAATGTTCGTCGGTGCCGTATCCTGGCGTCTCTTCGTTATTGGTTTCTGTGAGCTTCTCGAGGATCGCGGGATGCGCTCCTCCCATGTAGTCGCTGTCGAAATGCTGCATGACATCCTTCGGTTTTCGGTCGCAAATTTCTATGTTGTGTACTGCTGCATATAATCGATGATTTCCTGTCGGGAATGCAAGCCTGTTTTTGCGTAGATGCGTTTTATGTGCGCATGGGCGGTGCCTTGGCTGATATACAGTTCATCAGCAACACGCTTTTGGGTAAAGCCGAGCGCATAGAGCGAAAGCACCTCTACCTCGCGATCAGAAAGGAGAAACTGTTTGCCCATCTCTTCGGCATTGTGTCGCATGGTGGCTTGCCTCATGCCCGAAAGACCGCCACTCGCATCAAGTCCCATGAGGCGCTCGATCGTGCTTTGGCGTTTGCTCGTTTTCGTTTTTTCCTGATCGCGCTCGCTTTTTGCAATGTAGATGAACTGCACGAAAACGACCTGCGTCGAAAGAATAAGCATTACGGCGATTGCGACGGTCATGAACATATCGTTGGCGGCAAGCGGATAGGCTTCAATAATGGCAATGCGTGCGATAGCTCGTGCACCGAGCCAGACAATCCACCCAGAGAACGCGTAAAAGAACGGGTCGCGCCATCCGTAACTCATAAAGGCAATGACGAGATACCATGAGAAAGCGGTCATCATAGCATTGAGGGTTGTGGTGAATACAGCACCAATGTCGAGACTACCGGGGAAAGCGGTATAGCACAAAAGGGCGAAGCAGGCGAGAGTCTGCATGATAAGCCAGATACCCACGGTCATAATTTGTCGCCGTCCTTTTGCAACTAGAATTACGATTGTTGCAGCAATGGACATGGTGATAACCATGTAAGCGATGCGCGTGACGTTGGTAAAGGTGATGGGATCGCCCGTGGGGTAACCACGCAGCATGCCGATAGCAATGGACATGACCGCCACACCACACGCTGTTGCCACAAGAAAATTGCGGCTTGAAAGCATGGATTTCGCAAAGCCAAAATAATCCTGTGCATTCATGGTCGATGACGCAAGGAAGAGCTTGCTGCGTGATCGGGCGGCCCGGAGACAGGGATATTGGAGGAGAACGAAGAACAGTCCCAGCAGAAATCCAGCACTAGGAGGAATAAGAGCGCATGCATAGATGATGATCTCGCTTAAAAACAATGCTGAGAACGTGAAAGCGGCAGCAATTGCGGTCGTGGTTCCGCGAGCTCGCCTCAGCCAATAGGATAGAGCAACAGAGCCAAACAGGGTTGCACACGTACACAGAGCAAATCGGATGCCGGTATCGTTTGATCCAGTGATTTCAAGGAAAGCAAGTCCGACAAGTGCAAGGGCCTCGAATGCCACACCAGTCAGCAAAGCCCACTTGGCTTGTTGCTTCGAAAGTCTTGCTTTCGTAGCAAACATAAAGAGAACAGCAAGACCAAAAAGAGCAACCGTGATCAGCATGCTGCCATCGGTATAAATCCCATCATCAGTTTGTGTGTAGCTTCCAAAGCTTGCAATAATGATGCCTGATCGACCAAAAGTGAGACCGAGGACAAAGGGCCACAGCGGCAAAAATGCGCGCGCGAAGCCTGCGAAACCAGGTTTTTGCTCAATGGCTTCGGGAGCTGTGTCTTGCGGTTTATCGGTCACATCGTCTCCCTCAAACGTCGCGATCCGTATGGTAAGGCGAAGGCAGTCACTTTGAGCGTGCAATTCGCGCAATTTCAACCCTGTTCAGCAGCCTTCCTGTGGGTTTATCTGCTGATAGTACCGTTGATTTGGACTCATAAGCGCTCAGTAGGCTTACTAATAAAATACCAGATCAACGGTCGAACAAGTGGCTTATCGAGCAAAATATCCTTAAAGAGGGTATACCTTTTCGTTTGCAAAAAGCATTATTGATAGAAGAAGTGAAGTGAGGAGTTGCTTTGGGAGATTCAAGAAACGTATACGTTGAACCCGTTGATCGTGCCGTCATGAGAACGGCTGACGTGTATCAAACTGAAAGCGAAATTGGCACAGCAGGATATTCCGATACGCTGCTTTCTGTTGTAGCAACCTTTACGAATAGCGGTGCGCCCGATGGATTCAATGCACAGTGCATGGTAGGAAAGTCAAAACGTGGCGAAGTGGCCATGAGGTTGTTCGCAGTTGTTGATCCAGAGGGCCCGCGATTTATGCGTGTTGGGTTTAAAGCGCGTGGGTGCCTTGCGATGACAGGCTGCGCAAGCGTTGTCTGTACGATGCTTGAAGGACGGACGTTTGAAGAAGCGCTTGAGATTACGCCCGATACCATCAAGCAGGCGCTTGATGGGGTGCCGTGGGATCGTATCCATACGGTCTATTTCGCCATCGAAGGTATTCGTGCTTTGATGGGTGATTACCTGATTCGACAAGGGGCAGATGTTGAAGAGCTTGATCGAAGTGCTCTGTGCGATCGATCGGGTATCGGCTGCATCATGACCGAGCATTGCTCACTGCGGGACGGCAGAATTGAGCTCATGTTCTCAGATCAAGGAAAGTAGGTAGCAATGGAAGGTTGGTCAGGTGCTGATCAAGCAGTGCTGTCATCTGATGCGTCGTTGGGGGACAAGGACACCCAGGCCGCTGTTGAAGATGGTCAAAACATTGAGGCAGTCCAAAAAGCCAATGAGCTGAGTGCTCTCGGCGCGTTATTTAATCTTGTGCGGAGGCAATCAACAGATGGTCAGCTGGTAACGCCTGCGGATTGGGAGTCATTTGATGTGGTTCCCTCGCACATGGATGCTGAGGCCTTCGAAATGTTCACGTATGACTACCTTGAAGAGCAGAAAGCTTTGAGGGAGGACGCGTCCAAACCCGAAGAGACGTTGCCTACGTACAAAACGGCAACGCGTGCTGTTGGCGTTCCGCGTATGTTTGAGAAAGCGGAGACCGAAACAGGCAAGCCATCTTCTGCCGATGATTTGGGAAGCGAAGATAGCGCCACTCTGTCGACTGAGGTCGATGAAATTCCTGATGATAACCAAGATTTTATGCAAGAGGATCTTGGCTTCGATATTCCTGAAGGATTCGAACTGGTAGAACTCGAGGGGGAGTTGACGCTTGTTCCTATCGAGGATGACGTTGAGTCTGACGCACTTGCGTGTGATGATATTTCTATGCTGATGGGAAAACAGAGCTACTACTTGTATTCGAATACCGTCATGACTGATGCGTATGCGCACTGGGCTTTTCTCGCTCGAGAAGATGATCGCATCGTTACATTTGTTGATTGCGTGCGGTCAGAATCGCGCACGTACCCGCGTCCGATGGCTGCATCGGGATTGAAAAACGATCCGTTCAACATGAGTGATGAAGACATCGAACAAACGTGGAGCGCCTTGCGAGAATCGGGGGAGTATCCCGATATCGAAACGACAGTCGCCTCCAACGGTGAAGTGTTTTACTACTCGACCGAGCACTTGAGTCCCTCATATGCAGCCTCGCTTGCTGAGTGGCATGCGGTTGAGCGCGCAATGTATTTGTAGGTATACGTGCTCAATGCTGTAAGCTTTGGTCCTGCTTCGGATATGAAAAGGCCTCCGACGCTTTGAGGAGTCGGAGGCCTTTTTGGCAGGAAGACTGTCAGGAGGTACTAGGGAAGCAGATTGAGTGTTTGCAGCTCTTCCTTAACATCGGTCATGCCGTAATCATCGAGGCATGCTTCTGTCGGGCAACCGAGTTCTTCATCCCATCCAAACTTGGCATACACCATGCTTAGTGCGGTTTGGAAATCATCGCGGTCGATCTTGATGGTGCCTTCGGTGAAGGCTTTCTTATCGGGATCGTGATCAAATACCCAATCGGTGATGCGATCGTGATCGTTGCGCAAGTCGTTATTGCCAAGCGATCCGTTGGCATTTGACATGCCACGCACCGTGTTTGCGCGCTGAAGCGTCATGATGCGAGCTCCCGCTTTGTAGAGGTCGTCGGTCGTGACGTCTTCACCGGTGACTGCCTTATAGAACTTCGCTTCAAGATCGAGATCTCCGCGGTAGTCACGCGTTTTAGTTGGGCTCATGGTCATCGGCCATACCCAGTTGCACAGCGTGAGCGAGTCATGCAAGACGTCGGTGACAACGGACCACCAAGCGAAGTTTGCCTTACTATCGTTCATGGGGGTGTAGTTCTTATCGGGGTCGATGGCGTCAGCGCCACCCCAAACTTCTTCAGCGATCTGCTGCTTGAGTTCGAACGGCAAGCCGCATCCTTGGAAGTTAACCGCTGAGTGAATCATATCGTCGCGATTAAATAACATGTTGTAAACGCCGCCGACCTGTCCGAAGCACTCGGTTGCGTGGTGGACAGGCCATCCGCGATAGTTGATGAGTGCGGAAGGCTTCTGGTCAAACCAAGTCTCGTCATCCCAACGCGCAGCCCATGTGTATGGACCATAGGCGAGATAGGCGATTTCAGAATCGTTCTGCGCAATCTTATTGAGTACCTCAACCATGATGGTTGGATCGTCGTTGTAAATGCGATTCCAGTCGAACAGCGCTTTTTCTTCTTCGGGCAATACACGATCAAAGACGCCCGCTTTAATGCAGTGTGCGAAGTCGCGCCAGAGCTGCGCGTAGTTGCACCACAAGCCCAGTTCGTCGATTGTTGTGCCGATGACCGTATTCCAGAGGATACCCGATTCGGTGTCCTCAACGATTTCAGTTTTCAGGATGCCATTCATATACTTGAACGGGAAATTGGCTGCACACGTGTTGCCTGCGGTTGCTTTGCCGCCGAGCTCACCCGTGCGATCAATGCGAAGGTCTGAATAGCAGTGAATGGGACAGCTGTGGCAACCATTCATTTTCACCGTGTATTTTTCAGCAACGGCACCCAGGTCGTAAACCGACTTAACGCAACGATATCCGACCGTGTTGAGCTCGCCAGGCTTTGGCTCGCCAACATCAATAGGTTCACCTTCGGCGCTTCCCCAGGTGAGTCCTTTGCGTGACGACCAACGGGAGCCCTTATCGTAGTATTCGGCCCACTCCTGCTGCGTTTGCGGTACAACGTGGTTGTTGTTTGAGCCGATAATTTCTCGCAGCATGTAATCGGAAAGATCAGCGACCGCTTGAGGATCAGCAACGTTTACTGAGCCATCGCCTTCGACGACGAGAGCCTTGCATTGCTTTGATCCCATAACTGCACCAATACCAGCGCCGCCTGAGTGGTTGCGCGAGTTGATGATGACGGAGTAGGGAAGCAAGTTTTCTCCTGCAGGGCCGATGGTCGCTACACACGCTTTGGTGCTTTCCTTGCGGTTGAGCGCTTCGGTTGCCTCGCGGGTGCCCATGCCCCAGAAAGGACGAGCGTCCTTGATTTCAACGGAGTCGTTCACGATGTTGATGTAGACGGGATGATCGGAAGCGCCTTCGACAACGATTGCGTCATAGCCAGCAAGCTTGATCTTCGCACCAATCATACCGCCGCAGTGTGCGTCAACAATGAGGTTGTCTTTCGTAAACGTGGAAAGTGAGCATATAGTAGTACGCCCTGCCAGCGGCACACCCGAAGCCGTCAAAGGACCGACAGCGAAGATGACCTTATTTTCAGGTGCGAGCGGATCGGTGCCAGCGGGCACTTCGTCAAACATGATTTTGTTAGCGAGCCCCATACCGCCAATGTAGAGCTTATAGGGTTCGGTAGGCTCGGTTGTGATAGCCCCCGTGCTCAAGTTGACGCGCAGGATTTTCCCAGCCCATCCATACGACTTTTCGTCAGCCATGTTGTTATCTCCAAATCTCTTGAGTCCAGTGTTGTGCAGGGCGTGTCGAGATTGGTTGGCATTGACAATAGTTCGTCTCTGGTGAGTATGCAATCTCATTCCAAAAGGCTATACCCTCTTTAAGGGTAATTCACCTGACCTGTGGTTTTATCCCCAAAGAGGGTATAGCCAAACACACGGGGCGGGCAAGATGGAAGACGTTGTGCGGGAGAGACGTCGAAATTGAGATGGCGGCGGCCTTGAAAAAGGTCGGAAGAATTGTCAAACGACACTCACAGACGAGTACGTGAGGGGGAACAAATAGATATGTCAGATACTAATCTGCATGACCAGGTTTCAGATGAGCAGGCAACGAAACCTGAAGCGGCTCCTGAAGCTGAACAGATGGGGGAGACTTCACGCAAGACGATTACCCGACGCCAAGTTCTTGCTATGGCAGGGTGTGGCGTTGCTGGTTTGGTTATAGGAGGTGTTCTTGGTACGTGGGGAGTAACATCCGAATCAATTGCTTCGGGCCGCATTGTTATCAGGACCACGCCAACTAAGATGATCGTTACGGATCGCGCACGTTGTTCAGGATGTCAACGCTGCGAAATGATGTGCACGCTCAAAAACGATGGACGCGTCTGTCAGAGCATTGCGCGCGTACGCGTATGGCCTAACTATAACTTTGGACATGGTGCCGACACTCAGGATGGCACCTTCAAAAACTGCCAATTTACCATTGAAAGTTGCAAGCAATGCGAGGATCCGCAGTGCATGAATTACTGTCCGGTCCATGCCATCTATTCCGATGAAGAATCAGGCGCACGTGTTGTGAACGCCGAGACGTGCATCGGTTGCGGAATGTGCCATGCGGCTTGCCCGTGGAATATGCCTGTTGTTGATTCCGAGACGGGTGTTTCAACCAAGTGTGTCTCGTGCGGACGCTGCGCAGAGCAGTGCCCCAACGGCGCAATCAAATTTATCGACTGGAAAGATATCGCCGATCAGGTCATCGCTCAAGGCGTGGTTTCGACGGCAACCATTGTGTAGACAACCAGCGATTGTCGCATGATCGATATCGGGCTTTTGAAGTGGTGAGAACCGAAATACGAAGATATGTCCTGTGGCTAAACGGGACTGATGAAAGGAAGAGGGGCGAACATGGAAGACGATGAAGTTTTTTCAGTCATGTCGCAGTGTTTCGCGCCGATCGATGAGTCTGAATGGCGCGCTCTTACAAAGAGTGCAACCTGGTCTGCTTTTCTGAATGGAGCAAGAAGATCGCTGCAGGATGAGAAAACGTTTGGGTGCTATGTGGGCGCTATTGAGCGGCTTGGTAGGCGTTGCCCGCTGCAAGATTTTTTGAGTGACGGGGAAGTGCGGGCGCTCTTTGCTCCGCCGACGTTTGCTGAGAAACAAAGTTTTGCAGCACGGCATTTTACGGGCGGTTTGCCTGAGTCTGCGGTGCCCGTTGAATCACTGTATGGTCCCTGGACGCAACGGGATTCGCGAGAGACTCCCTTTTCGAATGTCAGTGGCCTCTATAAAAGTGATGCTGCTCACTACATGCGTGATTTGATTGATCGCATGGGGCTCAGCCTTCCGTCATCGTTTGCGTCGTATCCCGATCATCTTGCCATCGAGCTCGACTTTGTTGCAGTGATGCTTCGTTCGGGCATGCGAGAAGAAGCGCGCACGTTTCTTGTTGAGCGCTTCGAATGGTTGACTGCGTATCGAATGCGCCTTATGCAGCTGCACGACAACGCGAGCTTCTACATTGGTTTGATCGATGTGATTCTTGGCGTGCGAGCCCAACAAGGGCGCGCGGTAGCGCAAGCCGAAGGCTGAATGATTCAACAATGGTTTTATGTGCGGTTATATAGAAGGGAAAGATTATGTCAGAAAACGCGATAACCAGGCGAAGCTTCCTGGCTGGCAGTGCGGGCGCAGTTGCGCTTGTGGGCACTGCTGGGTACCTGAGCTTCGATGCTTGGGGACGGGCGTATGCTGATGAGCCTGATGGGAGTGGTGAAACGTACACCGCCCACTCGCTATGCAACGCCTGCTCCACAAAATGCGGATTCACGGCTTATGTGGTAGATGGGCGGCTGTCAAAGCTCATCGGAGATGCCGATCACCCCTATGCGCAAGGGAAGCTTTGTGCGCGTGGGTACGGTTATTCTCAGATTGCCTATTCAAAGGATCGCCTGACCGATCCACTTAAGAAGAATGAAAAAGGCGAGTTCGAGGCAATTTCCTGGGATCAGGCTTATGCTGAGATTGCTGAAAAGACTCAAGCTATCATCTCATCGGATGGCCCAGGAGCACTTGCCATGGTGCAAGATCCTCGACCGTCGGGTAAGTACTACAGCAAGCGATTCATTAATGCGCTTGGATCAGCGAATGCCTACACGCACGGCGCGGCGTGCAACTTGTCGAAGGAAAGCGGATTTACGCAGGCCATCGGAAGTGGCGGCTATGAATCTGACGTCGAAAACTCCAAGATGACTATGTTCATTGGTCGTAGCTACGCAGATGCAATTCGTCCGAGTTCGGTTGCTGCTTTGCAGAAGGCGCACGAGAACGGCTCCCACATTGTTTTAGTCGATCCGCGCTGCAATAACAGTCGAGTGTTCGCAGACGAGTGGTTGCCCATCAATCCGGGAACCGATCTTGCGCTCGTGCTCGCTATGGCGCAAGTCCTCATTCGTGAAGGGCGCTACGACAAAGCGTATGTTGAAGAAAACTCCGTTGGTTTTGATGAGTGGGCAGCATCGATTGCCGATCACACTCCCCAATGGGCAGAAAAAGTCACGGGAATTCCTGCGACCACAATCACGCGGTTAGCACTTGAGTTTGCGGCCGCTGCTCCTGCCGCATCGATTGAGCCGAGTTGGCGCGGCGCATTCGGCTGTGCTTACAAGAACTCAGGCGAAACAGCACGTGCTATTGGCCTGTTCAACACGTTGCTCGGATGTTGGAACCAAAAGGGCGGCGCATTCTTCCCCGCAAGCGTATCTGCGGGCAAGCTTACCGATGAGCGGTTTGCAGACGTTCCAAAACCCGAAGGCAAACAACTTGGTGCCGCTGAGTTTCCGCTTGCAGTTACCGGTATGGGCTCCAATGTCTATGCGGGTCAAATGGCTAAAGAGGGTGTGCTCAAAGGCATGTTCTTCTACAACTCAAACATGGCTGCAGGATATTCAAACACAGCGTATCTCGCCGAAGCGCTCGGTAACCTCGATCTGTGTGTTGCTATTGATGTGCAGATGTCTGAAACGGCGATGCTTGCTGATTACGTATTGCCAGAGACGAGCTATCTCGAGCGTCTTGAGCTTCCTGAATTCATAGGCGGCAAGGTGCCGTGCGTTGCTCTTCGTGATCAGGTGCTTGAGAAGATTCACCCCAATACAAAGTCGGGCGATGTTATATTTTCCGAGCTCGCTGAAGCGTGTGGTGTTGGCGAATACTTCCAATTTGATGTCGCTGAGCTTGCGGATGCGCAGCTTCAATCGATTGGTCTTTCGCTTGACACCCTGAAAAATACTGGTGTTGCCTACTTCAGCGAAAAGGCGTTTAAGTTCGGAACAGCACCAAAATGGAAAACGCCGACCGAGAAAATCCAATTCACAAGCGAGGCTTGCGAAGCTGCTGGTTTGCCCGCAAGTCCTATCTGGATGGAACCCGAAACGTCTCCGATCGGACAGCAACTGCGTCTCATCGGTGGTAAGCAGGCAATCCACAGCCATACGATGACGGCCAATATCGAAGACCTCATGCAAATCACGAAGGATTACGATCTCACACGCGTGTGGATCAATGCTGATGTCGCAGCGCGCTTGGGAATTGAAGATGGTGATGAGGTCGAGGTAACCAACGATTCGCATACAGGAAAAGTGCGCGCCAAGGTTACGCAAAGGATCAATCCGACGGCACTTTACATGCCGAGTCACTATGGTTGCTCTTCGCCTGACCAGCACACTGCGTACGATGTTGGGTTGCGTCAGATGGACTTCGTGCCCTTCCATATCGAGCCCGCCTATGGTTCTGCGATGACGCAGGAGGCCCTCGTGACGGTGAAGAAAGTAGGTGCATGATGGCTCGTTACGGAATGCTCATCAATACCAAGAAATGCATCGGATGCTACGCGTGCCGTGTTGCGTGCCAGCGCCAGAATGATCTTCTGCCTGACGAAGCTTTCATCAAGTACGAAGAACGCGAGACGGGAACGTATCCCGAGGTATCTATCGAGACGGTTCCCATTCAATGTATGCACTGCGAAGATGCACCCTGCGTTGCGGTTTGCCCTACGGGGGCTGCTTTTAAGGGCCCCGATGGAATTGTTGGCGTAGATCATGGTCGCTGCATCGGATGCAAGTACTGCATGGCTGCGTGCCCGTACCAGGTCCGCGTCCACAACCATGAAACGGGTACGGTTGATAAGTGCCGTTTCTGTACGATCTCTGCACTCAACGGCACGAAAATGTCTTCGTGTGTCGAAGCGTGCCTTACCGGCGCGCGTATGTTCGGCGATCTCGATGATCCGTCGAGCGAAATATCCAAGGCTATCGTCGAGACTAACGCTCAACCCCTCGCGGGCGACTTGACGCAAGCCAAGATCTTTTATGTGAGGTGATGAACGATGTCATTCGAACCTGTTTGGGGATCCATCATCGCGTGGTACCTGTTTCTTGCAGGCCTCGGTGGCGGCGCGTTCGCTACCTCAGCCTTCTTGGGATGGAAGCACCCCGAAGCGGTGCATATGCGCAAGATTGCGCATATCATCGCGCCTGCTGCTGTCATTATCGGCCTTGTGCTGCTCATGGTCGATGCTGAAGGTGGTTTGCACAACCCGTTGCGCTTTGCGTTGCTATTGACCAACTTCGGATCAGTTATGACCTGGGGTGTCGTGTTTCTCGCGGGCTTTATTGTGGTTGCGCTTGTTGTCGTGCTGCTTGATTTCTTGAAGCGTTCGATTCCTGTGTGGCTTGATATTGTGGGCGTTGTCTTTGCGGTGTGCGTTGCGGTGTATACCGGCGCACTGCTTGGTGTTTGCAAGACATTCCCACTGTGGAACAATGCGCTTTTGCCGATTCTGTTTCTGGTTTCAGCCATGTCTGCTGGCGCTGCGGCCGTGTTGCTGGTGTCGGTGTTCCGCCATGCGGAAGAGTTCAACATGGTAGGGGTTCTGAAGAAGTTTCACTTCTGCTTCCCCGTCATTGAGATTGTGCTGCTCGCGTCTCTCATGTTCATTACCGCGTTCAATTCGACCGCGGGCTATGAATCGGTCATGAGGTTGTTGGTCGGCGATTATGCGCTTGTATTCTGGATCGGGTTGGTGCTCATCGGCTTGGTCATCCCGACCGTACTCGAAACTTGGATGCTGTTCTTTAGCCCTCGCGAATTTGAGGAAAGCCGCAAGGCGCACTACCTCTCAGCCGCATCCGATGTGGGCGTACTGGTTGGCGGCTTTTTGCTCCGCTTCCTGATTGTGGTGGTGGCGCTACCCGTAACGCTTGTGGTTATGTAAAAGCTGCTAAAGCTTGCGAGCTCGGGCGGCGGGGTTTTCCTCCCAGGTTCCTACCGCCTGCAAGCTTTGCAAAAGAACATGTGGAAGAAGGGCCCCGCACTGGGGTCCTTCGCGTTTTCGAGGGATTGGGTCTCGCGTATGGCTACATGTTTGTGGTGAACGAGAGGCTGCCTGCCGATGTTCGCACCAGCAGTTGGCATCAGTATGCAACAATCGCGCCCTAATCGAGCTTCTTGCGTGCTTGCTTTTTCTCGCTGGTAATGCGCTTGTCCTGTAGTCGCTTTTCCTTCGCGCGTCGGGGGATGCGCGTTTTTACACGAACTTTTGGCGGCACTGCTTTGCGTTAAAATATGGCGCGAAGCTTTATAAGGCAAGC
>JAVWLC010000014.1:0-17975 GCA_036638175.1 Raoultibacter sp.
TGCCAGCGTGGGAGTTTAGCCTTGGCTATGGTAGCGATGTCTTTATTTCCATTGATGCGTTTCTTGATCCGCTTAATCTGCTTTCGGGTTTGTGCCCTGAAGCGTTTTCCGAGTATTTATTTCAGTTCCTGGTTGTTTTTAGGATGTATCTTGCGGGGGCTGCATTTATTGCGTTTGCTCGCTATCAAGGACTTGCTCGTTACCCGGTGATTTGCGGCGCCCTACTGTATGCGCTGTGCGGAACAGCTATGTGTGTGCTGCACTGGCCTGGTGGTATTTGGCCGATGATTTTGTTTCCCCTGCTCTTGCTGGGCGTTGAAAAGATATTCCGAAACGAGCGTCCGTTTTTGTTTGTTGCGATAGTCGCAGCGTTTTTCATCATTTCATACTACTTTGCCTACATGGCCTGCTTGCTGCTTCTTTTGTATTGTTCGCTTCGCGTTTTTTCTGTCGAAAAGACCATGACAGTTGGTCGTTTTTTGAAGTGGTTTGGGAAGCTCCTTGGATTGAGTTTGATTGGCATTGCGATTGCGGGCGTGGTTTTGGTTCCTGGGGTAATTGCTTTGCTGTCAATCGATCGCGTTGCTTCATCAGAAGTAACCGTTCCTCTGTTGTATTCGTTTGATTACTATCAACACGTTTTTGCTGGCTTTATTGGGCATGCGGATGTCGGCAGTGATTGCCTCATTGGCTTTGGGGGAGTTGCCCTCATTGCTTGTATTGTTTTGTTCTCGCAAAAAAAGTCACATACTGTACTTAAAGTGCTATTCATTGTTTTGTCGCTCTTTTTGCTCATTCCTTTTGTGGGCAGTGTTTTTAACGGTTTCAACTATGCGACTAATCGCTGGGTATGGGCATACGCGTTTTGTGTCGCATACATTGTTGCCGTCATGGTGCCCTTGTTGCTCTCTCTTGAAAAGCGCCAAACCCGCACGGTGCTTATTGCGGTTGGTATTTATACGGTAATACTTTTCGTGTTCCCCGATATGAGGACCGAAGCAAATATCGCGGCGATTGTTGTACTGCTGTTGGCTGTGATGGTCATCATGCAAACAGGGCTTTTGCTTGTTGTGAAGCAGGCGATGCTGGTGGGTTGTATAGGTCTTGGTGTGATGGGTTCAACCTATTATCTTGCTTCGCCAGAAGAGGGAGGTTGGGGATATTATTCGAGTCCCATAGCCTCGCTGTATACGAAGCTCACTGAAGACGCTCCGAACCATTTGGTTTCTGATCTCGAAGACGGCTCACCGTTCTGGCGCTATGACGGCGATCCGACTGCAACGGTGAGGACAAGAAACGATAGCATCGTACTTGGTTTGCGAGGCATCGATTTTTACAACAGTGTCTACAATAACGAAGTTGATCGATTCCATACTGAGCTTGCAGTTGTTGGCACCGCAATCAATGCTTCTTACACAAACTTGGATGGTCGCTCCATCCTTGATACGCTCGTTGGTGTGAAGTACATGATTGTCCCTGATGCGCAGGGGACTGTTGCGCCGTACAACTACAACGATCCTGACAATATAGTTGCTTCAGGCCTCGTTCGTGATCAAACGTATTCGGTGTATGAAGCCTCAAATGTTCTGCCTTTGGGATTTGCCTACGATACGACAATCTCTCGTGAAACGTATGAAAAGCTGACGCCAGTGCAAAAGCAGGAAGCATTGCTGCAAGGCGTGGTCGTTGAGGAATCGTCTCTTCCCGAAACAAAGCTTGAGCTGGAAAGCACAACTCTTCCCTACGAAATAGCAAGCCAGCTGGGGCTTTCGCTTGAGGACGGAACCATTGAAGTGACATCGCCCAATGCTACGATGACCCTTACCTTCCAAGGCGAACCACAGTCGGAGACCTATCTGTACTTTAAGAACCTCAATTTTCGCGGGGTCTCCCCCCGAGAAGCAATATCTGACGAAGAGTTCGAGGCTCTATCGTGGTATCGCAAGGCCGATTTGCTGAAACGGGATCTCGAGTGGAGCACGGCGACCGACTACAAGATTGGAGTCAACGGAGCTGTCACTGGTAAGGTGATTGAGAACACGATTCACATGCATCACCTCTATGGCGGCAAAGACGATTGGCTCTTGAACATGGGTTATACCGAACAGGGCCAAACAACCATAACGCTGACGTTCCCGCAAACAGGTGAGTACACTTTTGATGGCATGGAAGTGCAGTGCCAACCGATGAATACGTTCACGGAGCGCGTCAACACGCTTAAAGCTGACAGCTTGGAAAACATCGTCCTTGGTGCCGATGAAGTCACGGGAACTATTGATGTTGACCGTGCGAAAACACTGTTCCTGAGCATTCCTTATTCAAAGGGGTGGACGGCATTCGTGGATGGAAATCCAGTAGAACTCAAGCAGGCGAACACAGCGTTTTTAGCGCTTGATCTTGAGGCTGGCTCTCACGATATCAAACTGGTTTATAAAACACCTGGTCTGCAAGAAGGCCTCATCGTTTCGGGCCTAGGAGTTTTAGCGCTAGCTGCCGTCATTGCGGGCGATACCGTGAGACGACGCAAGCGTAAAGCTGAAGTGTCAAACAACCTGGCAGAAAAGAGCGAGGAATAACATGGATGCTTCCTCTGAAGCTGTTCGCCTGTTGATCTTAGGCTCGATGGATGAGTTCGTTGAGCTCGTGCAGCGCGCTCGTGCTCGCGGTATGTATACCGTTGTCTGCGACGGATATGATGATGGTCCCGCCAAAGCATTTGCTGACGCGGCTTACACCATTGACATTCGCGATGTCGATGCGTTGGTTGCTGTGTGTCAGCAAGAGCGTATCGATGCGGTACTCTCTTCGTTTTCGGACATTCTTTTTGAATCATCATGTAAGCTCTCGCACGCGGCGGGCTTACCGACCCCGTGCTCTTTGGAGTCGCTTCGTTTCCTGCGTGATAAAGGCGCCATGAAAGCAATGTTTTCTCGTCTTGGTATAGAATCGCCACGAAGCGTACTTGTGCGCGAAGGGTTCCAAGACGCAGACATCGCACAGTTGCACTTTCCGTGCGTTATGAAGCCGCTCGATGGTTATGGCTCGAGGGGTGTTGTGGTAATTGATTCCCCCGAAGAAGTAAGGCATGTAGCTGTACCCGCGATAGCTTCATCGACGGGAAAAGAAGTCCTGTTTGAAGAGTATCAGCAGGGCTACGAGTTCAATATGACTACGTGGGTGTTTGGGGGAGAAGTCCACGTCATCAGCATAGCTGATCGGGAAAAAAGCATCGAAATCCCTGGTGAACTTCCTCATGTGAGTCGGATTGTGTACCCAAGCATCTACTTCAGACAGGTGGCGCCTGCCGCACGTGATATCGTGCAGCGCATCGCGGATTATTTGGACATATCGGAAGGCCCGCTGTCGATGCAGTTTTTCTGGACCCCCGAAAGCGGGATTCAGGTATGTGAAGTGGCTGGACGCCTGTTTGGTTACGAGCACGAACTGGTTGAGCTCTCCACGGGATTGGCTTTGGAAGATGTGCTGCTTGATTCGGTCAGTGATCGTGCGGCACTGCAAAGACGCCTGCAAGATCACGATCCGAACCGCGTTGTTTCGTACGCATGTGGCTTATATTTTCATGCGCATGAAGTGGTCCTTGATGACATGACGGCAGCGCAAAGCCTTCTGCAAAAGCGAAGCGATGATTCGATTACGGTCGTGGATTCTCACTTCTACTACGAAGCGGGCCAGGAGGTTGATCACGGTGCCGGGGCACCACCGTATCTTGCGCGCGTGTTTCTTACAGCTCCTACACGCCAAGTGCTCGATGACGAGAGTCGTCGTATGTTCGCGGCATGCAAAGTACCTGATACCGACGGTGACAACGCGGTGTATACAAACAAGGTGGCATCATACGAACCAGTTGAGGTTCGGGAGGCTGAACAGGCATGATGAATCAAGCAGGCAACACTACAGAACCGTTAAAGCTCTCCATTGTTATCCCGTGCTACTACGCCGAAGCGGTCATCGAAAAAGTCGTAACTATGACGCGCGATGAAGTGACAAAGGCGGGGTACAGCTACGAGTTTATCCTGGTAAACGATGGCTCAACAGACGCAACGTTTTCAGAAATCGAAACGTTGTGCAAGGCCGATAGCAACATCAAAGGCATCAACCTCATGAGAAACTTTGGTCAGCACAACGCTATTATGGCGGGGCTGCATGAGGTTAGCGGTGACTGGGTGATGATTATGGACGATGACATGCAAACGCATCCCTCACAGTGCGTCATTTTGCTCGACAAGATGAAAGAAGGATACGACGTTGTGTTCGCCGAATACGACGATCCGAAAAAGAGCTGGATCCGTTCGATGGGATCTCGTTTCGCTATGTGGTCTATCCGCGTTTTGGCGGGATGCCCCAAAGGGATCGTTGATAGCAACTTTATCGTTTTGACTCGCACGGTTAGCGATGCCATTTTGTCGTACCCAAGTCCCTCGGTCTACATTCAGGGTCTTTTGTTTCGTACAACCAATTCCATGGCGAATGTTACAGTAAAGCACTTTGAGCGGGAATCGGGCTCATCAGGCTATACGCTCAAAAGTCTCGTTCGCCTCTGGTCAACAATTCTGAACTTTTCGGCCACACCGCTGCGAATTGCTTCGGTTCTCGGTTTTTTGTTGGGTCTTGCGGGCTTTGTGGGTGCAGCAATTCTATTTATCGAGCGCCTCTACGACCCCTACATGCAGATGGGCTGGGCGTCGACCATGGTGACAATCCTTATTTGCTCGGGAGCTATTTTATTTTGCATGGGACTGGTGGGTGAATATGTCGGACGATTATTTATGACCAGCAACCACCATCCGCAATATATCGTGCGCACTGAGATAAACTGCGATGCAGGAACATGCTCGGGCGTACAGAAGGAAGACTAACAATGGGCGAGCATTCGATATTCGATTTTGAAACTCCTTGCTTTGTCTTTGATGAAGCAGAGCTCCGTGCGAATTTCTCCGATTTTCGCACAGCACTGCAAACTGCATGGTCACCTCAGAGTGCTGTGGCGTATTCCGTTAAGACAAATCCGCTTCCTTGGATTCTTGGCATAGCCAAAGATGAGCACTGCTTGGCTGAGGTTGTTTCGGATGCCGAATATGACTGGGCGCGCAGCGCAGGATTTAGCCCCGAACAGATTGTCTTTAATGGACCTATCAAAAGTGAACAGTACGTACACGATGCCCTTGCTGCGGGAAGCATAGTCAACGTCGATTCAGAGCGTGAACTCGCCTGGCTTGCCCAGTGGGCTCAAACGCATACTGAGACCGCACATGTTGGCATTCGGGTCAATTTTGATCTGGAAAGCTGGTGTCCCGGGCAGACGGTGACGGGTTCAGCTGGGGGCCGCTTCGGATTTTGCTACGAAAACGGTGAACTTGCTCGTGCGATTCAGATACTGGTATCCTGTGCGCCTGCGGTCCGTATCAGTGGCTTGCACATGCACGTTACAACGCAGTCTCGCTCGCTTGATGTGTATGAGGCGCTTGCGCAAATGACGGTTACGGTGATCGAAGAATTCGGACTCGATCCTGATTACGTTGATCTCGGCGGCGGTTTTTTCGGCGGAGGCCCCAACAACAAGGGGGCATACGATGGCTACGCCCAGACGATCGCTGCTACGCTCAAAAAAGTGTGTGATCCCGCCCGCGTGAAGCTTATTGTTGAGCCAGGTGGCGCAATCGTTTGCACCCCAGGGCGCTATCTCGGTCGTGTTATCGATGTCAAAGATACAACAATTGATCGATTCGTCGTAACGGAGCTTTCTCGCGTTAATATCGACCACGAACAAAAGAAAACGTCATACGTCCATCGTGTTCATCTGCACGATCAGGCCGAAGTGATAGATTCCGCAGAGCGCCAAACAATCCCTCGTCAGGTGATCTGCGGATTTACGTGCATGGAAAGCGATCGGTTGTGTGTCTGGGAAGACGAGCTTGCACTGCAGCCCGGGGATATGATCGAGCTGCTTAATGCAGGTGCGTATTCGATGTCGTTCACGCCCGATTTTTTCATTCAACATCCGCCTGCCGTTTATGCAGTGAGCCCGCAGGGCGAAGCGGTCATGGTGCGCAAACCCTATCACATTGAAAGTCGGGTGCAGAATGATTCGCTTCAATAAGCCCCCCTGCGTTCCTCAATCACTCAACTACTTGCAGCAATCGGCCGAATCGGGCTCCATTGAAGGAGACGGTCCCTTCACGCGTGCATGCAATCAGTGGCTTGAAGAACAGTTTGGTGTGCAAAAAGCATTGTTGACCACGAGTGGAACCGCGGCGCTCGAAATGGCCGCGCATTTGTGTCATCTTGAGCCTGGCGATGAGGTTATCCTGCCGAGCTATACGTTCTCATCAACCGCGACCGCTTTTGTTAACGTTGGCGCCCGCTTGGTGTTCATTGATGTGCGACCCGACACCATGAACATGGACGAGTCGAAGATTGAATCGGCAATCACCGATCGTACGCGCGTTATTGTTCCTGTTCACTACGCTGGTGTTGCATGCGAGATGGATACCATTATGGAAATCGCTCGCCGTCATAACCTCTTGGTTGTCGAAGACGCTGCTCAGGGCGTCATGAGTACCTATAAAGGAAAGGCTCTCGGATCAATTGGCGATATCGGGTGCTTTTCGTTCCACGCTACAAAAAACTACTCTATGGGCGAAGGCGGTGCCTGCTTGTTGCAGGATCCTCGCATGAATGAGGAAGCAGAAATCCTGCGCGAAAAGGGTACCAACCGATCGAAGTTTTTCCGCGGTCAGGTTGATAAGTACACCTGGGTTGGTTTTGGCTCGAGCTATCTTCCGAGCGATCTCAACGCGGCATATCTCTTGGGACAGCTCGAAAGCGCGCAGCAGATCAACGAGAATCGCCTCGCGGCATGGTCAACGTACTTTGAGGCTCTCGAACCGCTTGCTTCCCAAGGGCTTATCGAGCTTCCCGCGGTGCCTCAGGACTGCGTTCACAACGCCCATCTTTTCTTTGTAAAGTGTCGCGATCTTGCCCAGCGTACACAGCTTATCAAGTTTTTGGCGACCCAGGGCATTGCCGCGGCCTTTCATTATGTGCCACTTCATTCCTCGCCAGCGGGCAGGCAATACGGGCAGTTTGTGGGTGAAGATTGCTATACGACTTCGCACAGTGATCGGCTGGTTCGCCTTCCGCTGTATTACGACCTAGCTTCTGATGATCAAAGCGCGGTGATTGAGGCGGTTTGCGCCTTTTTTGAAGCGGACATGAACTAGCTGTATGAAATCATCGAACGTTAAAACATATATTTCCCTGCATCTGCTGTTTATGCTGTATTCGCTGACCGACTTGTTCGGGAAAGCTGCGGCAGGATACGGTTTCGATGACATTCGGTTCTACGGTTTTTACTGCGCGATCCTCGTAGTCTTGGCAATTTACGCGCTTGGCTGGCAGCAGATCATCAAGCGGCTTCCACTGACCACCGCATTCTCCAATAAAGCAGCCACTATTGTCTGGGGCTTGATCTGGGGTGTCATGTTCTTCCGGGAAGAAATCACCTTCTTCAAGCTGTTGGGTGCTTGTGTGGTCATCGTTGGCGTCATTCTGTATTCTCGCGCCGACGCGAGCGAGACAGCAGATCGTGCCGAGCAAGAACGTATTCACCGTGCGGGAGGTGATGATGTCCATGATCCCTCTTGATATCATTCCCTACATCTTTCTTGCTGCCTTGGCCGTGTTTATCTCTTCTGTCTCCCAAGTTTTGCTGAAGAAGGAAGCGATGAAGGAGCACCCCAGTGTATGGTCGGAATACGCAAACCCCTTGGTCATCATTGCGTATGCCCTCATGCTAGTGACAACGCTTATGCTGGTCATTTCGTTTCGTGGCATTCCGCTTTCAATGGGTCCCGTTATCGAGGCAACCAGTTATCTCTATGTGACTATTTTTGGTGTTGTTATCTTCAAGGAAAAACTCGGTCGAAAAAAGGTGTTCGCGCTTGCTTTGATTTTGCTCGGAATTGGACTGTACGCACTTGGTCTCTAGGGCCGAGCGTCGCTAATTGTGTAAAAACAAGGCGAAATTCGCCCGAATGATCCCGAAAAGCCCTCTTTTTGTTGACGCACCATTGCTCGCAGCATACAATGCAAAGGTTCGCTTTCAAAAGCCCCGTGTGGCAGATGCGATATGGAAACGCTCAAATGGCAAGGAGTCCAGAACCATGCCTGGCGTGTCGGTGTAGGAATCTGACGCCCATAAAGCCTGCAACTTTTGAAAACTGGCACCTCGGCCATTGCTTCTAACAAGGCCGCGGAAACATGTAATTATTGGAGGAATGCAGTGAAGACGTATTACGCAAAGCCCAACGAAGTTGAGCGCGAATGGGTCTTGATCGACGCAGCTGATCAGGTTCTCGGCCGTGTTGCAACCAAGACCGCTCATATCCTAAAGGGCAAGCATAAGCCGCAATACACCCCGCACGTTGATACCGGAGATTTCGTCGTTATCATTAACGCCGACAAAATCCGTCTGACGGGCAATAAGGCAAACGCTAAAGAGTACTATCGCCACAGCGGTTTTCCTGGCGGGCTTAAGGTTGAGACCTTTGAAGAGGCTATGGCCAAGCATCCCGAGCGCGTGATTGAGCATGCTGTTAAGGGCATGCTTCCTAAGAACACACTCGGCCGTGCAATGGGCAAGAAGCTCAAGGTCTACGCCGGTGCGGAACATCCGCACATGGCTCAGAAGCCCCGCGAGATTAAGATGGAGGATAACTAATGGTAGGCGAAGCTCTGTATTACGGCACCGGCCGTAGGAAGAACGCCATCGCCCGCGTTCGCCTCGTCCCCGGCACCGGCAAAGTCACGGTTAATGGCCGTGAAGCACTTGATTACTTTGGTCGCGAAGCTCTCGTGAACTATGCGAAGACTCCGTTTAAGGTAACTGACACTCTTGAGCACTTCGACGTCATCGCTACGCTTAATGGCGGCGGCATTTCGGGTCAGGCCGGCGCTCTGCGTCACGGCATTGCCCGCGCCCTGCTTGCAGCTGGCGATTATCGCGGCGAACTCAAGAAGGCTGGATACCTCACACGCGACTCTCGTATGGTCGAGCGCAAGAAGTACGGCCTCAAAAAAGCACGCAAGCGCCCGCAGTTCAGCAAGCGCTAATTCGATTACAACAATCGATATGGAAGGCATCATGTGCCTTTCAAAAAGAGTCGGAATCCTTTATGGGTTTCGACTCTTTTCATTGAGCGGACTCGCTTTGTTCTCCATTATTCCCAAAATTGGGCCTCGTTTTTTGTGACAATCTCCGTATCGGCAGAACCGAGGCACAACCTACAATGACTCCCATTAGATGACCGATGTAATCGAATCGTGTGAACTAAGGGGGTACTCTGGTGTCGATAATCCTGTTGACTGTTGAAGTAGTTTTACTGATGACGATGATCGTGGTCCTTGCGTGCTGCACGCGCGTGCTTGCCGAGATCAACGAATCGTGCAGGGTGTTGCGAGCGGCGAGAGGGACGGCGGAGGTCCCCTGTCAGATAGTTACGGAGCCTCAGTCAAGTGAATGTCTCACAGTGAAAGCCCCAGCTCTCAGGGCTGTTGCTGACGCTACGCTTTTAACGAATCGAGAATGCGACATTCTCGAATACGTATATCGGGGATGGAGAGCAAAAGCAATTGGGCGGGAACTATGTCTGAGTGAGGCAACAGTCAAAACGCACATGTGGAGCATCTATCGAAAATTTGATGTTCACTCACAGCAGGAAGTTATCGCGGCTGTTGATGCTTTCCATGGAAAACCTCACGGTGTGCCTGCCTTGCATGAAGGCAAGTAAGCCTTATCGACGTTCGCGAATATCTGATCGTTTTGACGCGTGCTCTCTCTATGAATGAGACTGAAAACTACCGAAAAGCTTGCCTATGGAGATTGTTCCAAAAGTCCTTTCAGTTTTTTGGAGACTCTTCCGTATCGCCGTCTACCTCTCGCTTCATAGAATGAACCCATGATTCGGCGTAAGACGGTTCTTGTGAAACATCGTAGTTGCTTTAGAGGAAGAGCAATGCAATGGGTGACTGGTCGCAAGCGTCTTCGACACCGACGATTCGAACAATGCGTTCGAGACGCGGATGGCTGAAAGGGGGAAATTTCGGGGATCGTTTCGGATGCGTACTTGAGGGTATCCCAATCTCTATAAACGATTTTAAGGGGGATTCATGGTAGAAAAGATCAAGAGCGCAGATTGGCGTTCATTTATTCTCATCTTTCTATGCGGCGTGTTTCTGGGTGTATCGTTTTTCAAGGTTCCACCGGCAATACCAACACTGATGGCGTATTTCCAGTGTTCAGTTGCCGATGCGGGCTGGATGATGTCGTGGTGCTCCGTGGCGGGTACCATCATTGCTTTTTTCACGGGTTCTATCCAGTCGAAGATCGGGCCAAAAGCAATGGTGATTGGCGCCATGGGTTTTACTCTGCTGTCTATCGTTGTCGGACTTTTTGCTCCTACGATAGAGATCTTTATGGTTTCACAGTTTATTGGTGGCCTCGGGAATGGCTTTATTGCAACAGGCGCTCCGACACTCATTACGGTACTGTTTAAAGATCCGTCTAAGCGTGGCTTGCCTAACTCTATTTGGGCAACATGGACCGCATGTGGTTCGCTCATTATGCTCAATGTGTTCGCACTTATTATCAGTGCCTTTGGAACATGGCAGTCGGTTTGGGTGTTCTCGCTCATTGTTGTGGCGATTATCACTGTGATTGCTGCTTTCGGAATTAAAGTTGATAAGGCGGAAGCCATGTCAGTTGCACAGGGTAGTGCAGATGTGAAGCTTTCCAAGGGTCTCACAAATCCCTACGTCATACTTTTATGCATTCTCTTCATTTGCTTTGCATTTGGCTTCTCGGTCTGGGCTGCTATGGCGCCCACGTATATGCAGGCGGTTGTTGGTTTGGATATGGCAACAGCAAATAGCTTGTCGTCAATAACAACAATCACAGGAATTATTGGATCGCTTATCGTTGGCGTAATCCTCAATAAATGCAAGAACCAACCTGGCGTTATGTTGGTTGTCATGATCCTTGTCGGTATCGTGATGTGTTTGGAGCTCGTATTTACCACTCCATTCTCAATGGTTGTTATTGCAATCCTGGTCGGTCTTGTTCTTAACGCGGCCCCGCCGTGTTTCTTCTCGAATGTGCAGTGGGCAAGTCCCGACCCGTCTGTCATGGGTGCAGCATTTGGTGTCCTTGCTATTGGTGCTAATCTCGGAGGTATTCCTGCCGCAAACACTATCGGTGCCATTGTTGACGCTACGCAGGGGAACTGGGCAATGGGAACCATTCCGCTGGCAATAGTTGGTGTTATTGGCATCGTCTGCGCGATCATCTTCTACAAAGGCTGCAGCAAAAAAGCTATCGCTGCTGCCCAGGCTTCACAGGACTAAGGTTTCAGCCTTGCGGTGGCTATCGCTATCGCAAGATCAAACAGGCTCTTGGGCGCGGCACTTCGTTTTGCCACAAGTGAGCGCTTGCTGCGCCAAAAGAAGGGAAGCAGGATTAAGCGAAAAATCAGAATTGGTGTCTGTAATCGCGAATGATTGCATCTCAATAGACGAGTAAGGAGGAATACGGTATGGAGTACAACAACGAGTACAACATGGATCTGTACCCGAAGCAACTGCACTGGAAGGAGGGTGATCTTACTGCGACACGTACGACGATGTGGTCGGGTCCTGGCTGTCATGAGGGATGTCAGGTGATCTTCTACACCGATGAGAACGAAAAGCTCGTAAAAGTCGAAGGTGACCCCAACAGTCCATTTAACCAGGGAAGACTCTGCATGCGTTGCCTTGAGCTTCCCGAGCTTGTAAATCATGAGGATCGCCTGAAATATCCCATGAAGCGCGTCGGCGAGCGTGGCGAGGACAAGTGGGAGCGTGTGAGCTGGGATGAAGCCTACTCAATCATTGAGGAGAAAGTACGTCAGTTCCAGCAAGAATCTGGTCCCGAGTCTATTGTTTCAATGATTGGCACAGGACGCAACGTATCTCAGGTCATCGCCCATAATCAATATGCCAATTTCGGAGGCCCTGATCTGACGCTCTGTTTCCTTTCAGGCGATTCTTGCATGCTTCCGCGTACCGCCCTTTGCTACGTAGTTATGGGCAACCAGTGGGTTGCTGATATGTCGCAGTTCCGTCAGGCTCGCTATGATGACGATGCCGATTGGGTAGTGCCTGAGTGTATCGTACTTTGGGGCACAAATCCTGTTGTTTGCAACTCTGACGCTTTCCTTGGTCACTGGATTGTTGAGGCCATGAAGCGCGGTAGTGAACTTCTAACTATCGATCCACAGCTTACTTGGATTGGATCGAAATCAAAGCACTGGCTGCGTCTGCGTCCTGGTACTGATGCCGCGCTTGCCCTCGGTATGCTCAACGTTATTATCTCCGAAGACCTGGTCGATCATGACTTTATTGATCGGTGGACGTACGGTTACGATGAGTTGGCTGAACGTGTAAAGGAATACCCGCCCGAGAAAGTCGCCGAAATCTGCTGGATCGATAAAGATGATTTGATCGCAGCAGCTCGTTTCTATGCAAAGGCTCATCCTTCAACCATCCAATGGGGTCTTGCTGTCGATATGTCAAAGATTGGCACACCGACCGCACATGCCATTGCCTGTCTGGCTGGCGTAACAGGCAACATTGACAACCCTGGTGGTAATATCCTTATCGACCAAGCATGCGGTCTTGAGTTTGGATACAACTCAGGTATTGAATACCTCAAAGAAGGTATGGTTGAAAAGCGTCTCGGCAATTCAAAGTACAACCTTAAGAAGTACGGCTTTACGGCGTCCTCGCAGTCTGATGCAATTCTCGAAGCTATTGAAACGGGCCTTGATGAGAAGGGTGATCCTCGTCCTGTACGCATGCTTTGGATTCAGTCGTCTAACCCCATTACTAACATGGGTCAGGATGCGCCACGTATTTATCGAGCGATGGATAATGTTGATTTCATCTGCGTTGTCGATCTGTTTAAGACTCCCTATATTGTTGCATGCGCTGACCTCGTGCTTCCTTGCGCGATGTCTAACGAACGCGATTGCATCCGCGTTTGGTTTGATCCGGTGCGTTCGCTCACCAAGTGCTCAACATTCTTTGAAGCTAAAGAGGATGAACAGATCATGATTGATCTGGGACATCGACTTGCACCTGAAAGTTGGCCTGAGTGGGTCAAAGAGCCACGTGACTACATGAACTGGCGTCTTCAGGTTGGCAACTGCGGCTTTACGATGGAGGAGCTCGAAGACCAAGGTGGAATGATCTATAACGATTTCCGCTACTACAAATATGAAAAAGGTCTTTTACGTCCCGATGGTCAGCCAGGCTTCATGACGCCAACTGGTCGCTACGAGTTCTATATCTCACTGTTCGATTCGTGGGGTGTTGACGCGCTGCCTTTCTATGAGGAGCCACCAACAAGTCCCGTGTCTACGCCAGAGCTTGCTGAGGAATACCCGCTTGTGCTCACCACGGGCAAGCGCTCCTTCGAGTTCTTTCATTCCGAATGGCGTCAAGCCAATACTACAAGCCGCGAGCTGCACCCGGTGCCTTACTTTGATATCCATCCTGACACCGCTGCTGAGTACGGTGTTGCTGAAGGACAGTGGACCTGGATCGAAAACCAGATGGGCAAATGCCGCCAAGTAGCACGCTTCAATGAGACACTTGATCCACGCGTGATTTCCACCGAGCACGGATGGTGGTTCCCCGAGCAGGAGGCTGCCGAGCCGAGCCTGTTTGGTGTTTTTGATTGCAACCCAAATAACCTTATTCCGATGTGCGAGAACGGGCCATCTGGCTACGGAGCACCGATCAAGTGTGGCATGGCGAAGGTTTATCCTTCGACACCCGAAAACATGAAGCTTGAAAACCAGCCAACGTATCAAGTTACCGCGACTAACGGCTATACGCATGGGCCTTCGCACAAGAGCGATAAGCCGAGCTTCTACGACCAGAACAAGTAAGGGGGTTTGTTTACTATGGCCAAACATGGCGAATACGGTCTCATGATCGATTATGAATACTGCTCCGGCTGTCATGCCTGTGAAGTGGCGTGTAAGAAAGAGCATGATCTACCCAAAGGTGACTTTGGCATCAGGACGGCCCGCGTCAGAATAGCAATGGTACTTGGGAATATGATTACATACCTGTGCCAACAAGGCTGTGTGACCTATGCGCTGAGCGTACTGCAGCGGGCAAGCTTCCGACCTGTGTGCATCATTGCCAAGCTGGTGTAATGGTTTATGGTCCAATCGAAGAACTTGCTGGTAAAGCGAAGGCCGCTGGAAAAGAAAAGATAGCGATTTTCGTGAAATAGCGAGTATTGGTGCTTGGGACTGGTTTTGGGTGCGAAGCACCACAAAGTTAATCTTACATACCGGTTCTGGCTGGCCCGCGAGGTCGGCTGGACCTGTATATGCGGATATTTAGGGGTAAACAAACAAGGAGGTTTCCTATGCAAGAGGAAAAGCTCTATTCACGGAGATGGGCGATTCTTATCGCGATGACCTGTATTCTGGTCGCGATTCAATTTTCGTTCATCCTTCCTGGCGGCGCTGCGGTGCTTATTATGCAAACGTACGCCATTTCTCCGATGGAATTTTCGATGGTCATGTCGATACCATATTTGTCAGGTTTTCTGTTTGCCATTCTGGCGGGCACGCTTGCTGATCGCATAGGTATCAACAAGGTTATCGTCGGGGGACTTATTATTGCTTTTATCGGTTCATGTGCTCGTGCATTATCGGGCACAAGCTTCATTTTGCTTTTTGGCTCTATGTTTGTCATGGGTTTTGCTATGGCTGCCCTCAATGCAAATTCGGCGAAACTTCTACGTACGTGGTTTCCAGGAACTGCCAACTCGTTTGCTATGGGTGTTTACACCGCTGGCATGAGCGCAGGTGCTGCGATAGCTTTGTGGTATGGCAGCCATGTGACCAGTGATATCTGGGGTGCTTGGTGGTTTAGTGCTGCGCTCATCGGTGCGAGTACAATTATCTGGATCGCTCTCTATCGAAAACATCCCGATGGCGATAACATTGATCGGGAGCCCATCGCTCAATACCTAGGCGCGGTACTTAAGAACCCTCATGTATGGGGTATCTCAATTGTTGCATTTCTCGTGTTTGGCATGACCAACGTTAACGGTACGTATATGGTTGCTGCAATCACTGCCCTTGCAGGTGATCCGTCAGTTGTTGGCCAAGCGGGTGATCTTTCAACCCTTAATACTGCGATTGCCTGCATTGCGTCTATGGTGTTGCCTGTAGTGTTTGTTGCTAAGTTTAAGAATATGAGGCTTCCTGTAGCTATTTGTCTTGCAGGTACTGCCGTGTGCTTCGGGCTTATTTACTTCTTCCCATATGGGGTTACCACATGGGTTCTGTATATCATTTGTCCGATCTTCATGGCTTCGCTTATGCCGATCGTAAAAATGCTACCAACATTGCTTCCGAGCGTAAAGAAAGAGCAGTTGGGAGTTGTTGGGGGCATTCAGGCAACGTTTCAAAACATGGGCATGTTTCTGGTGGCTTCCTATGTACTCTCACCTATAGCTACTGCCGTAGATCCGTCAGGTGGCGTTGCATATTATCAGGTCGTTTATGTTGGCGTGGCGATAGTGTGTGTTGTTGCATTCCTTTCATTCTTCCTATTTCCGAATGTTCGTAGTTCGGTGGGTCGAAAGATCGCTGACGAAATGGCTGCTGCAAAAGGCGAAAAAGTCGAAGACTAATCAGTTTGTTTTCTGTGAGGCGCTTGTCTGAGTGACGGGCGCCTCATGCCTTGGGCTTACGCTTTTCCGCACCGATGGGCGAGGTGTGTTGGGGGATGTGATGGGAACTTGTCATTATTGCATGAATTGTGGCCGCTGCCGCGGCGAGAAGCCGCATGAGTTTTACGTGAGAAAATGTCCCGCTTGCGGACGCATGAACGACAAGGGAACGAAGCGATGCATGACATGCGAGGCTTCATTGCTGCTTGAGCCTGGTACGACGAATTTTGTTGGTGTCAGAACGTTGAAAACTTCTGATGAGGAACTTGCCTAAATCCGCTATAGCGTCAGATGCTCATCGGTGTCTTCGCGTGTGTCTGCAAATATCTTTTCGACCGATTCATGATTAGATCGTAGAAAGAAAGTCTTGAAGTCGACAAGCATCTTTTCTCGTGCGCTTTGGAGTGAAAGGTCGAAATCAAAGCGTTTCTGTATTTTGTCGATATGATAGAGCACCGTATTGCGATGCATGTGGAGTCGCTGAGCGACAGCGGTTGCGTTGCGCTCGTGGTGTAAATAGAACCAGAATAGAGCAAGGTTGTTTGTACCGTTTTGCTGATCTTCGGCATAAATCTTTTGCAACACAGTGTGCGAAAAAGAGAATTCTAAGAACCGCTTATCCATTTCGCTTGGATCGATGAGGTAATACAGAAGCGCATCTTCAAAAAGGTAGACGCCCATGTTTTGTTTTTCGCCTGTTGCAAACAGCTCGCTTTTAATTGTGTTCTTAAGGCCCAGAGATACTTTCGCTTGCTTATACGCCATGTCGATGTCAGTAATGTTTTCGAATATTTGCGATGCGCTACTTGGCACATCGAACGCTTTGTAGATTAACCTATTGAGATCATTGTAGGATTTCCGATGCGAAAGCTGACTGTCTCCCTCTTCCGCGTAGCAGAGAATGAGAAGATCTCCACGGTAGACAAAATGATAACAATCGCCGTGGTTGATTCTTGATGCCGCCTCAGTAATTTGCGGCAACCGTCTGATTCTGCTTTTGTCATCTAACTCGACAAGTAGGAGTTTGAGCTGTCCGTTTTGCGGGATAGCAGTGCGGCTCATTTGAATCTGAGTGTAGCTGTTCGTTACCTTCTCTCCATTGAGCAAGCGCGTGAAAAAGAAGTGGTGGGGTGATTCAATCTGGACTTGTTGCTTCCAAATAGAATCACAGACGGATGCAATTCGTTTTGATAGGATTGCAAAGAGGTCTTCGAGCCCCTTTGAGTATGATTTTTGGCTACAGACCAAGATCATTGAGCCAAAGTAGACGGAGTTAATAAAGATTGGAAAGTGCAATCTCGTAAAAGGGTCCTTGTCGGTAGCCTGTTCAACTTCGATTTTGCGATCTGGGGGCGCAAATCGTTGGTGCCGAATCATTTCCTTTTGTAGACAGCCTACTTCAATGAGCTGTTGATAGCGATTGTCGGGCGCTGCGATGTGCTTGGAGTGCGCTATAAGATTGAACTTGCTGTCGTGAATATACATAAAATGAGTGATAATCCCTGCACTTACCTCCAAGAGGTCGTCAAGCGATCCGTTTTTGAGGACGATACGGTCCAATTCGCTTGCCCAAATGAGCATATTCATGAAGTAGGTCTGAACGAGGAATATAAAATATGCAAAGGTATCTTTTTGTTTTACAAGGATAAGACGATCGCAATAAGCTGGAAGCCATTGTGGAATTTCGTCCTTATCGGTGAGGCAGAGCGCGAATGCTTGTTGGTGCTTATCAAGGAGAGCTCGCGCATTGCCGTCGTGGCATACAAAGAGGATCGACGATTCAGTCAAAGTTTTTGGTGCGGTGTAGGGGAGATTCTTTTTTGATACAGCCGAGAACCATTTGAACTCTCGACGTGATGTTGCGGGTCTATGAAGAATAGTATATTTTCTGAGAAAATCGAGCACCATCGGAAAGGTAATGGACGGCAAATTATCGCCCGAAGGCACAAGCATGCTCATGTCGGTTGGTTCTGCCATATGGAGCCCCCATTCCGATACGGCGTCAGGTATCGGATGTTTCGATCGGATGGATCTAGTATACCATGCGAGTTATGGAGCTCATTCGTTAGGATTAGGTAGAAATGTGCTCAGCTTGAAGCGAGCTATCAAGCTGAATGATTCCAGCCGAAAGCCGTATGCCGAATACCCGAATATAGCATGG
>JAVWLC010000015.1:0-1423 GCA_036638175.1 Raoultibacter sp.
GGCGTTATGCTCGGCGATCGACGTGGCTCATTCTTGCATGATCGTAGAATAGCAGCTGAGACAATAGGGAGTAATGCTGTAAAAATCGAATCGAAGGGACTAGGCAAAAAATACGCTATAAAGAACAACACAAAGGCAAAGGCGTAGGAGTAATACAGATGCCGTCCGACGCGGCCCGTAGCAAGAGCGCTCCATAATTCGCCCCACATAACAAGGAGGATTGCGTTGCCGACAGAAACGGCAACTCCTGACGCGATAAAGAGAGAAAAGCCGAATGTACCGTCGAGCATTGTAAGTGAAATGGGCAACAAGAGCGATCCGGTTGCCGTGAGTCCGCCGGCTAACATGAAATTCAGGCTATTCGCACTCAGCGGGGAGAAGCGCTTTGAGAGTAAGACGATGACTAAATACCCAAGCGTGGTCATAACAAGAATCCACAGGGTAGTGCTCCCTGCATCAGGATAGTGATGTTCGCTTGGAAGTATGGCGTCGGTGCACATGGATATCATCCACCATGCTTGCCAGAATCCAAGTCCAAGTAATCGATACCCTGCAAACGTTGAACTAGTTTGTTCTCGGATTGAGTCGCACTGCTGTTTTGGTGCCATAGCCATTCCCTCCCTCATGCAAGTATAGCGTAGATGATCGCTGGAAAACCGTCGTTCAGTTCAGCGGAGGTTTCTGCCGCGAATCAATCAACAAGCATTTGATCAGCAGATATGTAATGCGAAACGAGAGAATGATCCATGGGCCATAGTGGCCCATTTTTCAAAATGGGCCCCATCGGCAGATGTATGAACCTGCTTCTTGGCACAGAGTATTTTGCAAGGGTAATGCCAGCGAATGATGCTGCACGCATTCCTCCTAGAAGAACCGTCGTAGTATCACAGGGAGAAATCGACGGTATATATCCACGGAAGGGGTTCATATGAGCGAAATTAACAAACAGGGATTGTCGCGTCGTGCATTTCTTGGTCTTGGAGCCACGGCTGCTGTTGCGGCAGGAGCTGCGGGTCTTGCGGGCTGCTCGCCAGCTGGCAATACGACAGCCCAGGGATCGGGAGCTACCGATGGCACTGCATCAGGTTCAACGCAGTATGCTTGGGAAGCGGCACCTGCGGCAATTACTGATATTAGTAAGACGGTTGATACTGACATCCTTGTGATCGGTGCGGGTCTTTCGGGTTGTGCAACGGCATGCGCTGCTGCTGAAAAAGGCGGTAAGGTGACTGTCGTTGAAAAGACCGCATCATGGAATGGGCGTGGCGGTGGATTCGGTACGATTAACTCTCGGTATATGGATAAGCTTGGTATTGTTGTTGACAAAGTAAACGCAAAACAACATTGGATTGCTCAGTGCGGAAGCCGTGCAAACGAAGACATTATCGTGAAGTTCTTCAATCATTCCGAAGAGGCATCGAAT
>JAVWLC010000015.1:1433-16860 GCA_036638175.1 Raoultibacter sp.
CTCGATAAGGTTGAGGCGCTTGGTGGCTCAGCCATGGTTGGTGCGTTTTATAGCCATGACGATGTGTATGCTGAGCAGCCTGGTTACCACATGCTTATTCTTCCCGAGAATTCAGGTTTGACTTCCACGGGGTTTGCTGGTGCTGAGATTCTTTACAACGATGCCGTAAAGGCAGGAGCAGAATTTGTGTTCGAAGCTCCTGCGGTTCAGCTTGTTAAAGAGGGCGATAAGGTTGTCGGTTGTATTTGTGAAACCAAAGATGGCAACGTTCAGTACAACGCGTCAAAAGGTGTTGTACTTTGTACGGGTGACATTGGCGGCGATGCTGAGATGTGTGAGGCGTATGCTCCGATTTGTGTCGAGTATGGTCAGCCCCGCAGCCAGTACACCCCTGTTGGCGTAAACACAGGCGATGGTCATAAAATGGGCATGTGGGCAGGCGCTCAGTTGCAGGATCTTCCGCTTCCAACCATGATGCATCCCCAGGCGTTCTGCTGGTTCCATGGACCGTTCTTGTTCGTTAATGACAATGGCCAGCGCTTCATGTGTGAGGATACTTGGGTTCAGGGTAAGTCCCTCGCTATCAACCGCCAGCCCAATGGCGAAGCCTGGTCGATCTTCGATGCCAACTGGAAAACTGATCTCGTCAATGGCCTGCCTTATGGCGGTGGCATGTTCTGGGATAGCTTCCGTCCGTATGGTTCCGACATTGAGCTCGCCCCGCAGTATTTCGAGACACAAATTCCGAACTATATCGAGCAGGGGATTGCCTATCAAGCAGACACCGTAGCTGAACTCGCGAAAAAGATTGGATGTGACGAAGCAGAGCTTAAGGCAACCGTTGATCGCTATAACACAATGTGTGCAGCAGGGGAGGACACCGACTACTATAAGAAGCCGATCTTCTTGACGCCTGTCAAAGAAGGTCCCTTCTATGCGCTCAAAGTTGGTCCCGCGTTGCTCGCAGTTACTGGTGGCTTGAATACCAACGTCGACTTCCAGTGCCTCAATGCCGAAGGCACCCCAATTGAGGGATTGTATGCGCTTGGCAACGTTCAAGGTGACATTACAGCCGTTGATTATCCGATCAATGTTGCTGGCAATAGCCATGGTCGCTGCATTACCTTCGGCTACCTGCTTGGTCAGGAGCTTGCAAAGGCGTAAGGGTTTACTCTCCACCCAGTTGCTGCGTGAGAAAACCTTTAATGGTAATTAACTCGGCCATTAATGAGGATTCCTCCAAAGCCTCATTAATAAGGATGCCTCCAGGTTGTGTGGTCTGGAGGCATCGAGTCTTTAGTGGGTGATACTGCGCATCGGCATTTGCTAAAGTAATATTTTTGATTACTTTAGCAAATGCCGATGCTGGTAAATTATGCCATGATGCTAAGCTGACTAAAGAAAAACTATCTAGCGGAAGTCATAGAATGTCATAAATTATTTCTTATTGCTGCACTGTGATAAGTTGTGGAGCAAGATTGTGTAGTTTTTTCGTTGCTGACTCAGTTTTATTGGACTGGGTATATAAATCTATGTTGATATCTGGATTTTTAAAGGCAATAGTCTCTATATTTGCTAAAATCATGACTGATTTTAATCAGTCATGAGCAGTATTTTTTTGTAGATTAATTTTTGACAACTCATTTTATTTCAGTATACTTATTTATATGATCTGCTCGTAGAACGCGATCAGGATAATCAAAAGAAAGTTCAATGGATTTGGAGCCCTCATTTAATGAGGGCTCCCCTTATAGGGGGGGTATTTTTTTGAGAAGCGGGATTTCGGAAGAATACGAGTTGAGATATCTTTCATGCAAGTTCTACTCGGATTTCCCACACGACCTTTTTCCTGAGATTCTTTATAAAAATTCTCGCCCTTATGCTGTTTTTCTAGTTCTGATACATGGTGTTAAATGGGCTGTTCCGTTTCGTAGTCATATAAATCACTCTTACTGTTTCCGTACCTGCCCCCCAAAGAAGTGCGGTATTGATTACAGTAAAGGGGTTGTAATCGCAGATGATTCTTATCTTGAAATAGATATAGATGTTGTTGTAAATCAAGCGGAATTCAACAACCTAAAAGGAAATCAAAAGTTGGTACTTAAGGGGTTTCGCAATTACCTTAAGAGCTACAAGAAAGCTAAGGGGTCGATGCATATTGATCGCTCGCGAACCCTTGTTGAAAACTCTTCTTTACAATACTTTGAAGAGTCCTTCATCGATAAAGTTTAATACCTAAATCTAGAAAAATTTAGTATGACAGTTACATATCGATTCGGCGCAGTGAGCTGTGCTTGTCAGTCGATTTGCTTCCAATCTGTTTTGACTGAGAAGGTTCTAGCTTGTACGCGGAGGCTCGATTGTGATTTTTGAAAAAACCTCGCAAAAGGGGTTACGCGCGCGGTTGTTTCGGTATATATTCCTACTTGTCCTTTAAAAGCGGTACAGAGAGACCGACAAGGCTTGCAAGCTGCAAATAACAACATACGCAGTAAGCAACTCGGAAGCCTTTGTCTGTTGCAGAGGCATTTTTTATACCCTCGCGCAGATAGGCAACGACGGACACCGAAAGGTAGCCCGGCCCGAACGTCACAGGTCAGTCTGTACGCACTCGATTCAACGTGAGGAGTGTGTATGAACGACAAAGCAAAGGTCAAATCCGTGTGCATGGATGCGGATGAGATCGAGCGATCACTGACGCGCATTGCGCATCAAATTCTCGAACACAACAAGGGGGCAGGCAATATCGCCATCGTGGGCATTGTGACCCGCGGCGATCTTTTGGCCAAGCAGCTCGCAGAGAAGATCGAGCAGATTGAGGGAACAAAGGTTCCGCTTGGCAAGCTTGATATCAGCTTCTATCGCGATGACTTTGCAACGCATCTGTCTCCAGAGGTACACAACACTGATATTTTCTTCAACCTTGACGGCAAGGACATCGTGCTCGTTGACGACGTTCTCTACACGGGGCGCACCATTCGCGCTGCGCTCGATGCCATCATGGATCTTGGTCGTCCTGCAACCGTACAGCTTGCGGTTCTTGTTGATCGCGGTCATCGCGAGCTGCCTATCAGGGCAGATTTTGTTGGCAAGAATGTTCCGTCTTCTGCTGATGAAAATGTTCGCTTGTTCCTCGAAGAGGTTGACGGAATTTCTGCGGTAGAAATATTGGAAATCGAGCAGGGCGCTCGCGCCGGTTCTGCACCACTGGGAGGTGAATAGGATGGCGTTTTCCCATAAGCACCTCATCGACATTAACGAGTATTCTGCTGATGACATCATGCTGCTCCTTGAGACCGCTGTTAAGTTTAAGGAAGTTAACGAGCGCAAAATCAAGAAGGTACCAACGCTCAAAGGTTTCACGGTTGTCAACATGTTTAACGAGCCATCGACTCGTACGCGCTCATCATTTGAAATTGCAGAGAAGCGTCTTTCGTGCGATAGCTTGAACTTCGGTGGATCTTCAACCTCTGCGGTCAAAGGCGAAAGCCTGGTCGACACGGTAGAGACGCTGTGTGCCTACAAAGTCGATATGATCATCGTGCGCGACAAGCACGCAGGTGTGCCGCGCAAGATAGCCGATGTTTCTGGCGTACACGTCATCGACGCGGGCGATGGCAAGCATCAGCATCCCACGCAAGCCCTCCTTGACCTGTATTCTATAGGGGAGAAAAAAGGTGATTTGAACGGCCTTAAGGTAGGCGTTGTTGGCGACATCGGACACTCTCGCGTGTGTGGTTCACTCATTCCTGCGCTGAAGATCATGGGCTGCGAAGTTACCGTTATTGCTCCTCCCACGCTTATGCCTGCGCGTCCTGACATCTTGGGCGCCGATCATGTGACCTCAAATCTTGATGAGGCGCTTCCTACCCTTGATGTGGTCTACATGCTGCGCATTCAGCGCGAACGCCTTGAGGGCGCACCGTATCCGAGCTTGCGCGAGTACAACATGCTTTTCGGTCTCACGAAAGAGCGCGAGCGCCTCATGAAGCCCGACGCGATTATCTGTCACCCCGGTCCCATCAACCGCGGTGTTGAACTTGACAGTTACATGGCTGATAGCCCTGCGCGCTCAGTTATTCTCGACCAGGTCTATGCCGGTATCCTTACTCGCATGGCTGCACTGTACCTACTACTCGGGGGGAGCGAAGATGGCCTTGCTTCTTAAGAACGCACACGTGATTGATCCAGCTTGCGGGCTGGATAAAATCGCCGACATCGTCATCCGCGACGGCAAGATTGTCGAAGTTGGCTCTAATCTAACCATTGAGAAGGGCGTCGAGCGCGATCTTTCGGGAAAGATTGTTGTTCCGGGTCTCGTTGACATGCATGTCCACCTGCGCGAGCCTGGCTATGAGCAGAAGGAAGATATTGCATCAGGAACACGTGCTGCTGCTCACGGCGGATTCACCGCAGTTTGCTGCATGCCCAATACCAATCCAGTGACCGATACGGGTGCCGCTGTAGAGTTCATCAAATCTCGCGCAGCAGAGGTTGGCAAGTGTCGCGTGCATGTAGCGGGCGCTTGCAGCCAAGGTTTGAAAGGCGAAACGCTGTCTGAGATGGGGGATATGGTTGCTCATGGCGCCGTTGCATTCACCGATGATGGGCGTGGTGTACAAGCAGCAGGTATGATGCGTCGAGTCATGGAATACGGCATCATGTTTGATAAAGCCATCATGAGCCACTGCCAGGATGAGGATCTTGTTGGTGCAGGTCAGGTCAACGAAGGTGTTGCCTCAACGCGCCTCGGTATGCTTGGATGGCCCGCAGAAGGCGAAGAGCTCCAGATTGCTCGCGATGTGGCGCTTTGCCGCCTAACTGGTTGTCCGTTGCATATTCAGCACATTTCAACAGCTCGCGGTCTTGAACTCGTTCGTGCTGCAAAAGCCGAAGGCCTTCCTGTGACCTGCGAGGTGACGCCTCATCACCTGTTCCTTACGGAAGATGCCATCGGTGATGACTACAACACCTTCCTCAAGGTTAATCCACCGCTGCGCACCAACGAAGATGCCGCAGCGCTTCTCGAGGGTGTAAAGGATGGATCGATTGACTGCATTGTGACCGACCATGCTCCTCATGCCGCCTGGGAAAAAGATTGCGAATTTGAGATTGCAGCTTTCGGTATGACGGGGCTTGAGACTTCGCTTTCGCTCATCCTTACTAACCTCGTCGATAAGGGTATCATTGACTACGGTCGTATGATTGAGCTCATGGCTATCAATCAACGGAAGATATTGCGTCTTGAAGACGTGAAGATCGAAGCGGGTTCGACGGCGGATTTGACCGTTATTGATCCAGAAGTAACGTGGACGGTTGTTGCTCCTGAGTTTGCTTCAAAAGCAAGCAACTCGGGCTTCATCGGTTGCGAGCTCAAGGGTCGAGCAACGGATGTGTATGTTGATGGTTACGCGACAATGGAGGATGGCGTAATTGTTGAGTAAATAAGTAAAGATTGGACAAAGGGTTATCTAGTGGGAAGTACAGTGCGTTTCTGCCGCTGAGATATCCGCAGGTTTTGATTGCCAGCAATTCGGTAAACTTGCTGGCAATCGGCATTTTGTGTACCTAAATAGCGCTCGACACAACCAGGGGTTGTCGATATTATTCATTACATTATAAGATTCTTTCGGTAAGTGTGCAAACGACAGACAACAGAAACCGCCGGTTATGTGATGTCGAGAAACGGTGAGGTCATGATGCCGCAGTCAATTCTTGAAGCGTCGGTGCTTTTCGATCTGCTTTCAAAGTCAAACGATGGATATATGTTTGCTGGTGATCTGCGTACAGGAAAGTATCACTGGAGTACGCACATGAGGGAACTATTTGCTTTTCCTGATGCGGCTAGTGCCGAGCATGATGCTTGGATCGACTTGCTTCATCCTGACGATGTTCAGCTCTTTCACGGTGCCCTGCATGAGCTTCGTGAGGGAAGGATCGAAAAAATTTGCGGTGAATATCGCATGATGCTCAGAGATGGGTCTTGTCCTTGGGCGCATGTTGAAGTTTGGACTTCTGCGGCTCCAATGCTTGAAGAGGCTTGTGCTGTAGCCGGAATCGTGCGACTTATTCCCGAATACAGCAAAATTGAACCAGGAGTCCGGCTGAGAGATCACTATGACTTTCGAGCATCGCTTGATGAGTTGATTGAACACGGTGTTGCGTGTGGTGCGTTGCTCCTTGGATTTGATGACTTTAAGCGCATTAATGACTTGTTCTCCTATTCTTTTGGGGATAAGGTCTTGCAGGAATTTGGTAATAAACTGCAACGCGCTTTGCCAAATGGGGCTGAGCTGTTCCGTCTTGATGGTGATAATTTCGGGATAATTTTTCTCTCAGGCGAGAAAAAGGACATGCTGAATTGTTTCGATTGGGCGCAAAGTTCTGCGTCGCAGCTTGTGGTTGACGATGAGATCGTCTCGTTGACGGTTTCGGGCGGGATTTGCTTATACGCCAGCCAACAAGATGAAGACATCTTCGTGGATGGCGAGATTCTGTATCGCAATGTCAGGATTGCTCAGCGGTCTGCCAAGTCGCTCGGAAAAAATCAAGTTGTTCTCTTCCGCGAAGATCTCTTCGTGCAAGATCAGTTTAAGATGCGTCTGCTTGAGCGACTTCGATCAAGTGTTGCAGATGGCTTTGCAGGATTTAGTATGAAATACCAGCCTCTCATTTCTGCAAAGGACGGAACATTGCATGGTTGTGAGGCTTTATTGCGGTGGGATCATCCTGATTTCCCTCGCATTACGCCGAGTGAATTTGTTCCCGTTTTAGAAAATAGCGGCTTGATGTTTGAGGTTGGCCGATGGATCGTGCGCGAGTCACTTGAGCAATGCGCTCGATGGCTTGCTGTCATGCCAACATTTCAAATGAACATCAATATAACAAGCGAGCAATTTGAGGATCCTACATTTGGAATGTTCATTATTGACGCCCTAAAAGAAAGCGGCGTGCCGCCAACTTCCGTCACGCTTGAGCTTACGGAGAGTGGGAAGATCACGAACACTGAAGAAGTGGCGCATGCTTTCGATTTCCTCCGTGGACAGGGAATAAAGATTGCTTTTGACGATTTTGGTACGGGATATGCTTCTCTGGAGATATTCCGTGTCTTGAGTGCGGATGAGCTTAAGATCGATCGCTCGTTTATTGATCGCATTACCTATGATGTCGTTGACCAAAGGATTGTAACTGAGCTTATTAATCTTTGTCACAGTATGAATATGGTTATTTGTGTTGAAGGTATCGAAACCAAAGAGATGGATTCTATCGTCTCACAACTTGGTCCAGAGCTCCTGCAGGGGTACTACTTTAACATGCCTCTAACCGTAGCAGAATTTGAAGAGTATTACTTTGTGGGTACCGGAAGTTCCGAGGTAGATTTCAGGGAGAAAATGCGGGTTGACCCCCCGAAACTTGGTCAGAATATGGTGTACGCCAAACATCGTGCCGCGCAGCCGATGGATACTCAGATGCTTATCGACAATGCGCATGCAGGCATTTTTCAGGTGGGAATGGACGATGACTTTACCTTCCTTACCTGTAACGAGGGATATCGTCGTATGTTGGGTTATACGGCGAAGCAGATGGAGGAACTCTTCCACAACAGAGCTCTTGGCTTTGTGCATCCCGATGATGCAGCATATGTAAACGAAGAAATTCGAAGGCAACTGGGATGCAGTGATACGGTGACCATTGAATTTCGTGTTATGAAGGCCGATGGAACGCCTTTGTGGATATTAGGCACGGGCAATGTTATAAAAAATGTTAATGGTAATCCGAGTCTTATTGTTGTCATTGTAGAGAATGATCGCCGGAAACAGCTTCAATTGGCAGATGCCAAACGGTCGTGGCATCATCGAAAGATTGTCGACAATGCGCCAACAGGCTTGAAGTGTGTGCGCTATGACGAGGGCTTTACGATTGAGTATATTTCTGACGGATTCCTATCGTTGCTGGGGTATACCGAACGTGAAATACAGATGCTTTTTGGTGGCAAATATCTCAATCTCATCTTCGAAGAAGATATTGCTCAGCTCATGAGCGATATTGCTGATCAGCTCAAGACGAGCAACGTTGTTACCATGCGATATCGTGTAAAGTGCAAAGATGGTCGCCTGATCTGGCTTGAAACAGTATCGCGCTTATGTCCCCCTGACGAAGACGGTATTCAGAGATGCATCTCAAGTGTTGTAGATGCAACGGAAACCATGAAGAATTATGAGAGCAACCGATCGCTCAATATAGCAAACCGATATCAACTGGCTGTCGAAGAATGGAATGAGGTGCTGTTCGAATACAATCTGCGCACCGATGATCTTGTATTTTCCGAGAACTATGCTTCCGTCTTCGGGAGAAAGCCCGAAAAAGTACTTGAAGACGAACTGGAATGGATCCATAAATCAGACCACGATATCTTGCTTAAGACCATCGACGTTATTCGCTATGGTCGAAATCCGCACTCCATTGAGCTTAGGATACGAAATGGATCGCGAGAGTATGGTTGGTATTCGGTTGCGTTCTCGAAACCAGACATTATTGCTGATCAGCCTACAACCTTAATTGGGAGAATGCGCAATATTGACAAAGAAAAACGCGAGCATGATGAACTGCTTGAGCGCACCCATAAGGATGCCATGACGGGCTTGCTTAATAAGCACATGACCGAAGAGGCTGTCTCTGAAATCCTGAAGCAACGCGAAGATTCGCAGAGTTTTGCATTGTTGGTAATCGATATTGATGATTTCAAGAACGTCAACGATCGGTATGGACATATTTGCGGCGATGGCGTGCTGCAAGTTATATCAGATCGCTTAAAGATGCAGTTTCGTAGAGGTGACGTAATTGGTCGCATTGGTGGCGATGAATTTGCGGTCTTTTTCTCGTTCAACGGAGATCGCGAAACCGTTGAGCAGCGAAGCAACGCCGCGCTGCACATATTACGTCAACCGATATCGTACGAGAACCAGCGTATCGAATGCAGTACCAGCATCGGGGTGGCATGCTGTCCTGATGATGGCATAGAATTCTCTGAGCTATATCGCCTTGCCGATAGGGCACTGTATAGGGCCAAAGAGTTCGGTAAAGATACGTGCTGCTTTGCATAAAAGCATAAAAATATATTGAAAAATTGCATTTCTAACGAGTAAAACAAAGAATAGGCGTATACTGATCAACGACCTTTAAAGGCGGTCCGGGAGGCCGACAAGGTGCGCAACATACCTATAATTTCGTGCGCCTGCGTCTTTGGATGAGGCGCATTTTTTATAGGATGCTGCCCGAATGAAAGGAAGTGCATGAGTAAGATCAGCGAACAGTTATTGCAAGGAACGTCGAAGCCGCAGGGAGCTCCTGCCGTACTCGTCTTAGAGGACGGCGCTGTCTTTCGAGGAAGCGCTTGTGCAGCGCAGGGCGAGGTATTCGGCGAAATTTGCTTTAACACATCCCTTGAGGGCTATCTTGAGGTTATTACCGATCCCTCCTATGCGGGGCAGATCATTACAATGACGTATCCCCAGATTGGCAACTACGGAGTCAATCTTGATGATAGTCAGTCGGACACACCTGCTTTGCGTGGACTGGTTGTGCGTGATCTTTGCGCAACGCCTTCAAACTGGCGAAGCACCATGAGCTTACCTGATTTCTTGCAACACCATAGTGTTGTTGCTATCGAAGGTGTTGATACGCGGGCACTCGTTCGCCACGTTCGTGATAATGGGGCACAGCGTGCGGTTCTCTCTACGGTTGATACCGATGTCGCAAGTCTGCTTGAAAAAGTTCGAGCAAGTGAATCGATTGTGGGACAAAACCTTGCGGCGACTGTTTCATGCGAAGAACCCTATGCGTTTACGAACCTGCCTGAAAGCCAAGCGTTTGCAATTGCTCCTGCTGCAAAGGCACGCTTTAAAGTTGTTGCCTATGATTGTGGAGCCAAGCGTTCAATCTTTGAAAACTTGGTGCGCGCGGGATGCTCTGTCACGGCTGTGCCGTGGGATACGCCTGCAGAAGACGTGCTTGCAATGAAACCCGACGGAGTGTTTCTCTCCAACGGTCCAGGGGACCCTGATGCGGTTGAGGGTACGTATGTACAAGTTGCAAAACTCCTGGGAAACGTGCCAATCTTCGGTATTTGCCTTGGTCATCAGATGATCTCAAAAGCCTCGGGTGCGCAGATAGAAAAGCTGAAATTTGGCCATCGCGGAGGCAACCATCCTGTTATGAACTTGCTGACGGGCCGCGTTGAGATAACGGCTCAAAACCACGGCTTTGGGCTCGAATTTCCTAGTCTCGGCAATCTTATTCCTGAGCTTTCTGGTGGTTTTAAAGGCCATGAAACAGATCTGCGTTTCTGGGCAAATTCGCGCATTGCTCCTGTGGTGAACAATGAACGGTTTGGGCGCATTCGCCTGACGCACGTAAATCTCAATGACGGCACTGCTGAGGGTATCGCATTTCTCGATATTCCTGCATTTTCTGTGCAGTATCACCCTGAAGCTTCGCCAGGACCAACCGATTCACACTATTTATTTACTGCATTCACGCGTCTTATGGAAGGCCGCGAGGACTACCTTGATATCGATATAGCCGCAGATAGACTTGCGGGTTGGACGTTTGGAACCCAAGCAGAAACGGTTAAGGGGTCTGATGATTCACCGGGCCGCAAGCAGACCGATGTCCACACGACATCTATGACCGAAGGAGGTGCCCATGCCTAAGCGTGAAGACATACAGACAATTCTCGTCATTGGTTCGGGACCTATTGTTATCGGTCAGGCCTGCGAATTTGACTATTCGGGCGCTCAAGCGTGCAAAGTCCTCAAGGCTGATGGCTATCGCGTAGTTCTGGTAAACAGCAACCCTGCAACTATCATGACTGACCCAGGTCTTGCTGATAGAACTTACGTCGAGCCGATTACGCCTGAGTTTGTAGAAAAGGTCATTCGTGCCGAAAAGCCCGATGCGCTCCTGCCGACGCTTGGTGGACAAACGGGTCTCAATACGGCTGTTGATCTGGCGCGTTCTGGCGTTCTTGAAAAGTATGGCGTCGAAATGATTGGGTGCGATCTCGCTGCTATTGAACGTGGCGAAGATCGTAAGCTCTTTAACGAGTGTATGGCAGCGCTCGGTATTGAAACGTCCCGCTCCGGGTATGCCTATTCCATTGCTGATGCGGAAGCCATTGTTGGCGAGCTTGGGTATCCCGTTGTGCTGCGACCCTCGTTTACGCTTGGCGGTGCTGGTGGCGGTATCGCGCACGATCACGAAGAGCTCTTATCCATTGTGGGCCAAGGTCTTGAGCTTTCGCCTGCCGCTGAGGTGCTTGTTGAAGAAAGTATTGAAGGTTGGAAAGAATTTGAGATGGAGGTCATGCGTGATCATGCTGGCAACGGCATCATCGTATGTTCCATTGAAAACTTTGACGCAATGGGCGTTCATACGGGTGATTCGATAACCGTAGCCCCTGCTCAAACGCTTTCTGATGTTGAGTATCAGCGCATGCGTGCGGCATCGCTTGCGATTCTCGAGAAAATTGGTGTTGAAACGGGTGGTTCAAACGTACAGTTTGCAGTAAACCCCGTTGACGGTCGAATGATTGTTATCGAGATGAATCCGCGCGTCTCGCGCTCCTCAGCGCTCGCATCAAAAGCAACCGGTTTTCCGATTGCGAAGGCCGCAGCAAAACTTGCTGTTGGTTATACGCTCAATGAAATTGTGAACGACATTACCAAGGCAACGCCTGCCTGTTTTGAGCCTTCGATTGACTATTGCGTCGTGAAGGTGCCGCGCTTTGCGTTTGAGAAGTTCCAGGGTACTGACGATACGCTTTCAACCCGCATGAAAGCAGTGGGCGAAATCATGGCCATTGGTCGTACGTTTGAGGAATCACTCGGCAAAGCCATGCGTTCGCTTGAAAATGGCCGAGCGGGGCTGGGCGTTGATGGTAAGGGCGATGAGTCGTCGGTCTCCGATGACGCTCTTGCTGATTTGGTGTCACGTCCAACAGCAGAGCGCATTTTCTACCTTGCAGAAGCGCTGCGTCGTGGCTGGACCGTTGAACAAGCATCACAGGCGAGTCGCGTTGATCCATTTTTCGTGGCATGTATGGCTGATGTCATTTCAGTTCAAAGCGCACTGAAGGGCATGCACCTTGACGAACTTGATGCTGATGCATTTCGCGTACTCAAACGCTACGGAATTTCCGATGCGCAGATTGCACACCTTACGGGGGCGGATGAACTGACCGTGCGCACCTGCAGGAAGCTGCTCGGTGTTAAGCCAGCGTTCAAAACGGTTGACACCTGTGCTGCCGAATTCCCCAGTTCAACGGCGTATCATTACAAAACCTACGATGTGGATGAAACCGAGGTTGCTCCCAAAACTAAAAAGCGCGCCATGATTTTAGGCGCAGGCCCCAACCGCATTGGCCAGGGTATCGAGTTTGATTATTGCTGTGTTCATGCAAGTTATGCGCTTGCTGAAGCTGGGTTTGAAACCATCATGGTCAACTGCAACCCCGAAACGGTTTCGACTGACTATGACACGTCTGACAAGCTTTACTTCGAGCCGTTAACCTTCGAAGATGTCATGGACATCGTCGATGTTGAGCAGCCTGATGGCGTTGTGGTTACGCTGGGTGGACAGACGCCGCTCAAGCTTGCTCATGCGCTTGCTGAGGCGGGGGTTCCCATCATGGGAACAAGTCCTGAGGCTATCGACCTTGCTGAGGACCGCGATCGCTTCTCGGCGATTCTCGATGAGCTTTCTATCACGTATCCTTCTGCTGGTATGGCTTCTACCTTTGAAGAAGCCTGCTCGGTTGCCGATCAGATCGGCTTTCCGCTGCTTGTTCGCCCAAGCTACGTGCTGGGCGGGCGCGGGATGGCTATCGTCTACGATGGCGCCCATCTCGAAAAATACATGGCTGAAGCGGCAAAGATATCCCCTGATCATCCTGTGTATCTCGATCGATTCCTTGAGGGAGCTGTAGAGGTTGATTTGGATGCCCTTTGTGATGGCGAACGTGTTTATGTCGGCGGCGTGTTAGAACACATTGAGATGGCGGGTATTCACTCAGGCGATTCAGCCTGCTGCACGCCACCGTTTGCGCTCTCCGAGGCCGTACAGGCACAACTACGCACCATAGCGCGTCGCCTTGCGCTACGCCTTGGTGTTGTTGGTCTGATCAACATCCAATTTGCCATTAAAGACCAGGTTATCTATGTTATCGAGGCAAACCCTCGCGCTAGTCGTACGGTTCCTTTTACGTCAAAGGCCGTCGGCGTGCCGCTTGCAAAGCTTGCTGCGCGTGTGATGGCAGGGGAAAAGCTTGCTGATCTTAATCTTCCCGATGATGATAGACGCCTTGAGCACTTCAGCGTCAAGGAAGCCGTTATGCCCTTCGGCCGTTTTCCTGGTGCCGATACGGTGCTCGGGCCTGAGATGAAATCAACAGGCGAAGTCATGGGCATCGCCCGCAATTTCCCTGCGGCATTCGCCAAGACTCAGCTTGCTATCAGTTATGCATTGCCCGAGGGCGGCACCGTGTTCATCAGCGTATGCGATCGCGATAAGCGCGCCATTGTTTCCATCGCGCGAGACATTGTACGCCTTGGTTTCCATGTGGTAGCTACGGGCGGAACCGCTCGGGCCTTAAGGGCTGCGGGAGTTGATTGCGAAGAGGTGAAAAAGATTCATGAGGGCGAGCCAAATGTGAGTAGCCTCATTGCTAATGGTGAAATTTCGCTCATGATCAACACGCCCTTTGGCCATGCAACACGCGCTGACGGCTACGAACTTCGCCTTGAGGCGGTTCGACATGGTGTTACGCACGTCACAAACCTCGCAGGAGCCCAGGCAATGGTTTCAGGTATGGAAGTGGCTCGCGATATCGGTCTTGACATTGTGGCGCTGCAGGATCTGCCGCAGTGGGAGCATTAAACTCGATTTAGCGAAATCAATCGTGTGACAGAAGAAACAATAAACGTAAGAAACCCCCGATTTTCAGAGACGAGAATTGGGGGTTTAGCTTATTGTGCAATTGCGCACTATACTATGGTGTGAGGGGAAAGATGGTAGTGCATTGGGATCTATAAGGGAATGCATGTAACCAGAAATAGGCAAGGACAAAGAGGTACATATGGTGGAATTTAGTATCGGTCGTATGGCTGCGCTTAATTGCGTGAGCGAAAAAGCATTGCGGCTGTACCAACAAAAGGGGCTTCTTACTCCCGTACGCGTTGACGAGACAACAGGATATCGTTACTACTCGTACGAACAGTGTTCAACCATTGATATGATTCAGCAATTGCAAAGTCTTGGAATTACCCTTGATGAAATCAAAGATTTACTTGATAGCCACAGTATTGCACGGCTTGCAGAAATGTTAGAAACGCATCTCGTCTCAATTGAAGAGAAGCTGACAAACCTTGTAATCGCGAAGCAAAACGCACTTCATCTCCTCAATAATTACCGGGTTATGCAGGATAAACCAATTTGCGATCAGGTCATCCTTGAGCAGATTGGCGAACGCCAGATGATGACGTTCAATATTTTCAACCCCCGATCCTTGAGTCTGATTGAAGATACCGAATCATTTTTGCAGGAGTGGGAAATCAATCTGCGTCTGACTAAAAAGTTTATGAGTGAGTCAAATATTCCTCTTTCGCTTTTTAATATGGTGGGGTGCGCCATCGATCGAGAAGATTTGATCAAGCGGAACTTTCAGCTGAAACACGCATTTGTATTTGTTGATGATTGTGCACTTGAGCTGGTAAAAGAAGTAAAGACTATACCGAGCGGTAAATATCTTACGCTCTACAAAGATCACTATACGGAAACTGATGGAAGCAATGCAGAGTTGATCGGTCTTCGTGAGATTTTAGATTTTGCTGAAGAGCATGGTTTTGTCATTGCCGATGACTATTACGGCGAAATTGTGGCTGAAACGCCCGCGTTTCTTTACGAAGGACGCGAAATGCTGTTCAAGCTTCAGGTGCGTGTAACGCCAGCTGGTTAAAGAATCAATGGGATAAAAAAGTTTGCCGGGGACGGATGGTCCCCGGCAAACATGCTATCTGTCTACAACTACGGTAGCGCAGGATGGCAGTGGAGTTATTCTACCGTCTGCCGTTTGGGCGCGAATCGTAATATGGTACGTGCCAATTTCTTGAGGCGAGAAGGTAAAACTCCAGTTCACATTGCAATCAGGATCAGCATCATCGACGGCAAACGAACTCCAGGTCTGTCCTTTGTCGGCCGAGAACTGCAGCGCGGTCACAGGCGTATCAAATGCTTGCGCATATCCCGATAGCGTTACCGGTTGATTTCTGGTGCCTGTTCCCGTCCCAATCATGATGCGCTGCCGGCTGTGATTCCCACGTTAGGCTGATTTGCCTGATCCGCTGTCCCGGGTGCTGGGGGAGGCGTCGGT
>JAVWLC010000015.1:16870-17863 GCA_036638175.1 Raoultibacter sp.
GCGCTGAGGTTGATCCAAGCCAGAGTTGGTTGGCGCATCCTGTAGCGTCTCCGATCGCTTCGCCATTGATTTCCGTCACGATGATGCTGTAGCGTTGTGTCACGTACGAAAGCGGGAGGCTTACTTTGTAGCCGTCGTGCGAGATGAATGTGATGGTGTTGGCATCAGCCTCGGGTTCTGCTTCATGAATGAGTCCCGATAAGCGAAAACCAGTGACTTGTGCGTTGGCGCTGGCGCTACCATCTTCAGGATTGCCAGCACAGGTGCAGCCCATGATTTTTGTCAGAGGATCTTTCTTCACCTGCTCTTCGATGTTTGCGGTAAAGGCATGTCCCACATCGCCGCGTACCTCAATAGTGGAGTGATCGCCAGCGACCGTTGTGCGTTCCAATACGCCTTGACCGCACAAATAATCTGATGCTTTGTACAGCGTCTTTGCCAGCGCGGTATTTGACGTGGCTACAGCTTGGTTGCATGAGAATGATCCGCTGATGTTGGGTACGGTAACCACGCGGGAACTCAGTGTCATTTCTGTTTCGTTGCTTGCCTGCGCCGAAGTAGCTGACGCTTTTGTGGACCCGTTTTCGGGTGCGGTGCTTGTGTCAAGCGCGAGAGCCTGTACAGCGGGAGCCGCCGTTGCGACCAAGGCTCCACTTGCGAGCAAACCTATTACGTTGCGATAGTTCGTTTTCATGGCAAACCCCCCTTACTTCGTTTTCGCGTTGAACAGGACTTCGATAGGCTCTTCGGTAACGCGGCCACCTTCGGTGACTGAGCGAATGTCGAGCACGTAGCCTGAATCGACCTCAGGTGTGTAAGTGAAGTTCCAAATGACCCATTGATCTTTTTTCACGCCAGGTGTGGGACAGGTTGTCCACGTGACGCCGCCATCCATTGAGAACTCTACGGCAGCAATGTTTTCGTCCCATGATGCTGCATACCCGCTAAAGGTGTAGGGCTTTCCTGTTTCAATGATCTGTCCTTCGGAGAAAT
>JAVWLC010000016.1:0-3190 GCA_036638175.1 Raoultibacter sp.
CCTTTTGTGAATCTCATCAAAAGTTCAATGCAAACATTTCTCAACGCCATGACCTTTCCTGACAAGACCATCTATCCCGTAGCAAGCACCAATGAGCAAGACTTGCTTAACCTCATGGACGTGTACATGGACGCCGTTTTCAATCCAGCAATCTACGAGCGACGCGCCATTTTCGAACAGGAGGGTTGGCACTTCGAAATCGATAGTGCCGATGAACCGCTGCGCTACAACGGCGTGGTTTACAACGAGATGAAGGGTGCTCTTTCAGATCCTGATTCAATTCTTTACAACTCACTTTCAAGCGCTTTGTTCCCCAGTACGGCATATGCTTTCGAATCGGGCGGCGATCCTGCTTACATACCTGAGTTGACTTACGAGAGCTTCCTTGATTCACACGCGCGCCATTATCGCTACGACAACAGCTACATTGTCTTGTATGGCGACATGAACGTCGAACGTGAGCTTGCATTTCTTGATGAACGTTATTTGTCCGTCGAGCAACCGCCCGCCCATGAACCGAATCCGCTCAATATGCAAGATCCCGTTAAACAGCTCGGCATCGTGAAGAAAATGCAAACGGCTCCCGAAAATGCCTGTATCGGCGCAGGATACGTGGTGGGAACCGCAACTGACAGAACCCGCGTAATCGCCGCCGATATCCTTATCGATGTCCTTATGGGAAGCAACGAAGCTCCCCTTAAAAAAGCGCTGCTCAAAGCTGGTATTGGCGGAGATGCTCAAGGATACCTTGTCGACGCACAGCTCCAACCCATCGTCATCTTGCAAAGCAAAGGATGCGAAGGAGAATGCGTTGAAACCTTCCTTGCAACTATTGAGACAACCATGCGCAAGCTCACCGACGAAGGCATTGATCGCGAACGCATTGAGGCCTCGCTTTCGCGCGCTGAGTTTATCCTGCGCGAGCGCGATTTTGGTATTGCCGATGGCGTACTGCTTGCCATGAACGCGATGGCAGGTTGGCTGTACGATGACTCTATGGCACTTGACTATCTTCGCTTTGAATCCGTCTTCACTGAGTTGCGATCTCGTATGAACGAGGGCTATTTTGAACAACTCGCCCGCGAGCTCTTCCTCGAAAACGATCACATGGCGCAAGCCTCAGTTGAACCCGTTGAAGAACTGGGCGAAGATGGCGAAGAGGAACGATTGGCAGCCATCAAAGCGACGCTTGACCAGAGAGCTCTTGAGTACATCAAAGAAGAGGTTGCTCACTTGAGAGAGCTCCAAGAAACGCCCGATCCTCCAGAAGCGCTTGCAACGCTTCCCCTTCTCACCCTTGACGATATCGCTCAAGCGCCTGTTGAACCTTCATGGGAGTTCAACGACGCCACGCCGCTGCCCTGCATCTATCACGATATTCCAACGCGCGGCATTGACTATATCTACACCTACTACTCACTCGAAGGTATTCCCTTTGAGGACCTCCCCTACGTAACCGTTCTTGCCATGCTGCTTGGTAAGCTTGATACCGCCCAGCACACCGCTGAAGAGCTCGACAAGCTCACCCAGGCTAACCTTGGAAGTTTGCGGTTCTTCTCTGACCTTTATACCAACGATGCCGACACTTCACTCGTTACTCCGCGCTTTGTTATAGCCACCAGTTCACTTTCGGAAGACATCGACTACGCCATTGATTTACCCATAGAAATCAGAGACACCACGCGCTTTGCTGACAAAGATGCTATCCGTGATATTCTCACCCAGCGCAGGATTGGCATGGAGCAATACTTTGCTTCATCAGGCAACTCGGCTGCCCTTTCGCGGTGCTCATCGTATGTATCGGCAACCGCATGTGGACGCGAGCAAATGGGCGGCGTAGACTTTTATCGCTTCTTGAAAGACACCCTTGCACAATTTGATACCGTCATTGACACGGTAATCGCGAAACTCGAAGAAGTTGCTCGTGTGATCTTTACCGCAACGGATGCCATGGTGAGTTTCACGGGCCCCCGAGAGGATCTTGATCGTTTCTGGAATAATGCTGGCACCTTGGGTCTTGTCTCTGCTGACGCACCAAAGCGTTTTTCGCTTCCTGAGCCACAGGTAAAAAATGAAGCTTTTATTGTTCCTGCAGACGTTTGCTTTGCCGCAAAGGGTTTCGATGCGCGGCTTGAGCATATCGCCTATGATGGAAGCTGGTCAGTAGCCGCCAAAGCACTTTCTTACGACTACCTTTGGAATGAAGTTCGTGTCAAAGGTGGCGCTTATGGAGCAGGGTTTCGATCACTGCGAACAGGTTCGATGCAGTTCTACTCCTACCGCGACCCGCATCTCGATGAAACTATCGCACGGTTTGATAATTCCGCAGCATGGCTATCCGCCTTTGATCCTGAGGAAACGGAGATGCGCGGCTACATAATCAGCTCGGTTGCAAGCCTTGATGCGCCATCAAAGCCGCGTGAAGTAGCGCGCCGACAAGACGGAGACTGGTTCTGCAAGCGCCCCGAAGCGTACCGAGAGACCTTGCGCGAGCAACTCCTGGCAACCACACCTGAGAAGCTGCGTGCACACGGCAACGAACTCGCTCAGATTGTCGCTCATGATGTGCGTTGCGCGTTTGGTAGCCGCAGCATAATCGAAGGGTCAAACGCTCAGTACGACGTTGTTGATTTACTCAACTAGGTCCATCTCGCCATCATTCTTCACAAAACAACACCTCCAACAATCAAGTCCTTGCAACCAGCAGGGACTTGATTGTTTTTACTGCTACCAAAATTTTGCGCCGTACATCGCGTTTAACGGTAGAATAAACCAGTAAAAAGTATTGGCTGGTTGTCGCTTGACGACACAACGCTTAAATGTTACTTATCTAGTAACTAATTGTACGAGAGACGGAGTATGGCATGCTAGAGCTCAAGGACCTCACGTTCGAAGTCCCCGTCAGCGAGGGATCGAGCGAGAAGAAGCGCATCATCGACAATCTATCGCTCACGATCGGCACCGACAAGTTTACGGTCATCACCGGTCCTAATGGCGGCGGAAAATCGACACTTGCAAAACTCATTATGGGTGTTGAGATGCCCACATCAGGACGCATCTTTTTTGAAGGCAACGACATCACGGAGCTTTCTATTGCCGAGCGCGCAAAACTCGGCATTGGCTACGCCTTCCAACAGCCCGCACGCTTCAAAGGCATGAAGGTCAAGAAGCTGCTTGATATTGCCGCAGG
>JAVWLC010000016.1:3200-16534 GCA_036638175.1 Raoultibacter sp.
GTGCAACGAATACCTTTCCAAAGTTGGGCTCTGCTCAGCCAACTATCTCACCCGCGAGGTTGATAAAAATCTCTCAGGTGGCGAAGTGAAGCGTATCGAAATCGCTACGATCCTCGCACGCGACCCCAAGCTCGCCATCTATGACGAACCAGAAGCTGGCATTGACCTTTGGAGCTTTGATCGCCTCACCGAAACATTCCGTGATATTCATGAAGCACGCAATGGCCGCTCGATTGTCATCATCTCTCACCAGGAGCGCATCATTCAGCTCGCCGATGACATCATCTGGGTCAAAGATGGCCATGTTGAAGCACAAGGCCCTGCCGAAGAACTCATTCCCCAACTTGGTTTCATGGCGAAGAGCAACCCTGTCTGCAAATTCACCCAACCAACCGAGCTGCATCTAACCGAAATTCCAACGACCTGCTAGCATAAGCAGCTCAGCGACAAAGGAGAACAACCATGACAGTTGATCTGTCTCCACTCGATGCAGGATTACTGCAAGAGATTGCAAACATCCACGGAATGCCAAAAGGCGCCTTCAATATCCGCAAAGACGGCCAGCTCGTCGAACGCAATTCTTCTGCGAATATTGAGATCTCCACTAAGACCGACAATCCAGGAATTGATATTCACATCAAGCCCGGCACCAAGGGCGAAACGGTCTATATCCCTGTCATTGTCACGCAATCAGGTCTTAAGGATGTTGTCTACAACACGTTTTACGTCGGTGAAGATTGCGATGTCACCATCATCGCTGGCTGCGGCATTCATAACGAAAGCCATGAAGCTTCCGAGCATGATGGCATCCACAGCTTTTACTGTGGCAAAAACTCGCACGTCCGCTACGTCGAAAAGCACTACGGCGAAGGAGCAGGTACGGGAGAGCGTATCTTGAACCCTGTCACCAATGTTTATATGGAAGATGGGGCTATTTGCGAGATGGAACTCACGCAGCTGCGAGGTGTCACCTCAACGGTTCGTGACACCAATGCCGAGCTTGCCCGCAACGCAAAACTAGTCCTGAATGAGAAGTTGCTCACGCATGACGATCAAGTGGCAACATCAAACATGAAGGTTGAACTCAATGGTTCTGGATCAAGTGTGCAGGTTATTTCTCGTAGCGTCGCCCAGGACAATTCCGCGCAGATTTTCAACCCGCTTGTCATTGGCAACGCCAACTGTCGTGGACACGTTCAGTGCGATGCTATCCTTATGGGTAAGGCAAAAGTCACTGCCATCCCTGGCATTGAAGCCGCTCACGAAGACGCACTGTTGGTTCACGAAGCCGCTATCGGCAAGATTGCTGGCGATCAGATTATCAAGCTTATGACTCTTGGATTAACGGAGGAAGAAGCTGAACAAGAAATCCTTGAGGACTTCTTGAGCTAGGCAGCAAAGACTTCTTGGGATTACCTACCCCGCAGCCACGTTCACCCAGAGTAAGATCTTAAAAAGCCCGCTTGTGCGGGCTTTTCTCGTTCATACATTATATCAAAGCAACCTTGGCTTTATGCAGCTGCGGCGTTTCCTGTACTTGTTTCAGGCTGCTGAACTGCGTTCGACCCTGCTTCGGGTGTAGTCGTGGCAGCATTCGCTGTATCACCAGTACCCTCGGTCGTTGAATCCGTGCTTGCTTTTTTAGCGCCCTCAGTCTTAGGCAAATCCGCCAAGCTCAACGATGTTCCGAGCCACTTTGTTTCAATGATTGAAATCATGCCATTGCCCGACAAGGTAACAAGTGTATCGCTAATGATTTTCTTCAGTTCAGCGTTGGAGTCAAGAACGCCAACACAGTATCCGCTTGGATTTTGCATGAGGCCAACAATGTGAACATCAAGGTTCGAAGATTCAGCTGCATACGTACCGATCACTGCATCAGCCGCAACATACGTTGCACGGCTGCCGCTTAACTGGTCGAATGCGCTCTTTAGATCATTGGTAGCACTCAAAGCTTCGTCACCAAATTGATTGCGCACTTCCCATGCACTCATCGATGAGCTCTGCGCTGCGATTTTGAGCGTTGCAGCATTGGCCGAAGTCGGAAGATCAGTGGTTCCGGGTTGCGCAAAGAGCGCAACAGCACTCTCAACATACGCCTCAGAACGCCAACACGTAACCTGTGTGGTTGTCTTTTCGATGCCCATGACAATATCTACCTGCTTGTTTGCCAGAGCTGTATCAACATCAGTTCCCACATCAACAAGTTCGAGCTTGAGGCCGAGGCTGTCGGCTATTGCAGCGGCAACATCAACATCAAGGCCAACTATTTTGCCAGAAACCTGCCCAGCAAAAGGCGTATTGTTTTCTGTCGTAACACCAACACGCAATACCCCTTGCTCAACAATAACACTCGGTGATACCGTTGGGCTTTTTTCACTTGGTTGATACTCTTGGGTAGCGCAGCCCGCAAGGGCGAAAACCGTGCTGAAAGCTACAATGCATCCGAGCACGAGCGTTCCTAGACGCTTAATCACTGAGGTGCCTCCATCTAGTTCTGACCATGTGCGCTTCCTCCGACTGACCTAGTCTTTGCCCCCACACTCGCGTACCGGGGATGAGCTTGCACCCATGACCCTCTCGCCCGAGGCGACGGTATGCCGCGCTAAATAGCGGGCGGTACGACTTACCTCTAGGATGCGCCATGCTCATCTTGGGCCGAAGCGCCAAGAGTTTACGTGGGTCCTTTCGACCGCATCTGCCGTGGACTAGGGATTACTCCCGCAACTACAGACTCGAAAGAAGCGTGCCCATAAGTTTAGCAGATATGACCTGCACGCAATGCCTCGTATCGAAAAAGCGCATGCGGACAAGGAATCACCTGCTCTATTGCACGAAAACACAAACTGGACCGTCAAGATGCATGACTTGTGGTCTGCGACAGCACCCGTCCCATTATTTCTGTAAGGTTTACGCAATCTTTGGATCGCAGTTTTGTAAGACTGCTCTGCTACACTGCCCATGATGAGCAGAGCTTTCATACATACTAAAAACCTCCCCAGAGTCCTCGGTAAACTTCTCGTGGAATCGCTTGAAGAAACACTCTGGCCAACACGGTGCGCCGTCTGTGACACATTGGGTACTGTGCTCTGTGATCGATGTAGGCAAAGGCTTCCCTATATTGACTACTGGCGTTCCTGTCCACGTTGCGGCGCGCCTTTCGGTTTTACACAATGCACCGAGTGTAATCCCGTGATGCTCACCGGACTCCCCGATCACACGCTCCCCTATGCAAGCTGCCGCAGCCCCTTTTCATTTGACGAGGGAGCTTGCCGCATTGTCACTGTGTATAAAGACGGTGGCGAACAGCGGCTTGCTGCTGTTATGGCAGACTTCATGGCGCACATGGTTGTTCCTGATGACCAAGACGATGCCTTAATCACCTACATTCCCGCAACACGAGCCGCTTTACGGCGCAGAGGATTTGACCACGGACAACTCCTTGCTCACTACGTTGCTCGCGCACTCAATAGACGCGTGATCACCTTGCTTGACCATCCAGCGCACAAAGATCAGCGTGTTCTTTCGCGCAGTCGCCGTTTCGAGAACATGGGTGGCACATTTACGCTCACGCCAGAAGCAATGCAAAGGGGATTGATACCCAAGAGCATCCTTTTAATTGATGACGTCTGCACAACGGGCGCAACACTTGCGGCAGCCTCAGCAGCGCTCGCCGCGGGAGGCGTTCGCCGCATAGACTGCTTAACTTTTGCACGCGTTTATTAGACAATGCTCCTGGTTAGCTTTGTTCGCGCTTAAAAACGATCTTCTTGACTCCTCGCACAAAGTGGTAGTTCAAAACATCGACAACGCCGTAAACAAAAAGCATATCAATACCCGACATAGCAACATTTCTCAGGGGGATATCAAGTATTGATGAGCTGAGGAGCTGACGCTCATCAGGTTTATCTCGCAACAAGTTTTTGAGTTCTCTGTTGATGAAATATACAGCGATCTTACCAATCGTAGAGGTCCGCAAATCGGCAATCGTTGAGTTGATGGTATAGGGCCGCATTGCCGTGAGCGGCCTTGGGAGATCCCTTCCATACAACGTTTTGAAGTCATCGATGCTAAACCGACTTGCATGGGGGGTGCGATACGTTTGAGGAACTTGAGACGCCAGATCTTCACCATCTGTACCCGCACCCACAGAAGAAACCGCCTGCGAAGCATCGCCATCAATATGCAAGCGAAGCGCCAAACGAACATCACGACTTGATGCAGCAATACGCAACTCATACTCCCCTGGCCCAACACGCCACGCCTGGTCTTGTGAATCGAAGTACGAAAACGCATCGTGATCAAGTTCGAACGTGACTACCGTATGCTCATGAGGAGCGAGTGCCACCTTCTGAAAGCCTTTAAGTTCTTGATAAGGCTTGAGCGTTTTGGGATTCATTGGTGCAACATAGAGCTGCACGGCTTCCTTGCCAAACATGTCCCCCGTGTTCTCGGCAACACACGTAACAGTTACATGATTACCATCTTGAGATACCGCTATGTCGCGATATTCAAATTCCGTATACGAGCGCCCGTAGCCAAAAGGATACGCAACTTCAACACCCGCAGTATCGTAGTAGCGATATCCAACATAAATGCTTTCAACATATAAAGCTTGACGTGCTGCAGCAGGATACCACTGCACTGCTGGTGTATCCGCAAGCTCAAGCGGCCAGGTTTCAGCCAATTTGCCAGACGGGCTTGCTGCGCCCAGTAAAAGATCAACTGCGGCGTGTCCACCCTGACATCCGCCAAGATAGCACAGGAGAATTGCGGCGGGCAGCTTGCGCCAAGGCACGGAAACAGGCGATCCACCCTGCAGCACCACAACGGTCCGAGGATTAACTGCCGAAACTCGCTCAATAAGTTCAACATGTGCAGCTGGCATATCCATCGTCTCGCGATCAGAGCCTTCCGACTCAGTGGAATCAGGAAGACCAACAAATACAATCGCTGTTTCAGATTGAGCCGCAAGAGCAACCGCTCGCTCAATGCCACCTTCAAGGGCAACACCAGTTGCAACATCATATGCCTGCTCATAGTCGCACGCAACTCCAGCCTCCTCAAGTGCATCGAAGGCACAATCAAGTGAGACAGGATTAATCTTCGATGATCCTGCACCCTGATAGCGCGGTGTTTTTGCAAACGCGCCGATAATTGCATGGCTTCCTTTGCCGTCGAGCGGCAAGGTGCCATCATTCTCGAGCAAAACTGCCGATTCGCGTGCAATAACGCGGGCAAGATCCAATCCCTCTTCAACGCTAAAGGAAGACGGAATCTTAGCGCCCTCATCACGCTTATTCATGAGCTCCAATATACGTCGCACCGCTTGATCGAGATCCGCCTGTGCTATCTCACCAGATTCGACGCCATGAGCAACATCAGCTCGATAATCAAGACGTGGTCCTGGCATCACCAGGTCAAGACCCGCAGGTAAACTTACAGTATTTGAATTGAGTGCACCCCAGTCGGTGACAAAAGAACCCGAGAAGCCCCAAGCATTGCGAGCCATCGTTCCCATAAGATAATCATTTTCGGAACAATAAATCCCGTTCAGAAGATTGTACGCCGTCATAATAGTCCATGGCTGAGCTGTGCGTACTGCGATTTCAAATGGAAGTAAATACACTTCATGCAAGGCACAATCATCAATAATAGAATCAACAATGAGGCGATTTTTCTCCTGATTATTCGCGCAAAAATGCTTGAGCGAGGTGCCAACACCCCGACTCTGCACACCTTTGATATATGCCGCACCCAGATGCCCTGCCAAGTAGGGATCCTCGCTGTAGTATTCAAAATTGCGGCCACATAAAGGAGAACGCTTCATGTTGACGCCTGGTCCAAGGATCATCGAAACGCCCTGCGCACGACATTCATCACCAAGCGATTTACCCATGCGATGAATAAGATCAACATCGAACGAGCATGCTGCAGCACTTGCAGTTGGGTAACAAATGGCAGGATCGCTCCCATTGATGCCGAGGTTATCGGCTTCAGCTCCCTGCTTTCTGAGGCCATGTGGACCGTCCGACATCGAAAAAGGTTCGATACCCAAGCGCTCAATACCAGGAATATGCCAGAAATCCGCGCCTGTTATGAGCGAGCATTTCTCTTCCAAAGTCAGTTCAGCTACTACTGATTCAATGTCCATCGAAACCCTTTCTCTCGCCCGGGTGTCCAAAAGACACCTAAGACGCACCTGATGACACCTGCGCAAACAACATCAAGAGAGATGGACCAACCATTGCGCAATAGCGTGATCCATCTGCGATGATTCGCTATGATACCGCATTGAATTGATTTTTGGACGGCAGATCAAACAACCTGTCATCCTTACGCGCACAATCACCTTGACACACACGCAAAACGGCGGCTCGAAAGCCGCCGCCAATCACGCTGCATCTCTAGCGCGCTCGAATACTAAACGCGCTCACTCTTCTTACCATGCGCATCGGAAAGCTCTGTCACATCCACCGAAATACTGTGACGGATAGGCTTCCAGTGACATTTCTTAACCAACGCAACCAGTGCGATCGGAATATAGGTGAGCATGAAGAATGGGAACGTAAACATGTAGCGAACTTTTTTCGCCGTCGTTGAATGAATTGAATCCCATTCCACAAACGTAGTTAGAACACCAAACATGAACATGAAAACCAAGTAGTTGAACAAGCAGAAGAAAATTGACGATACCGACGAAGCAATAGCAATTCCTGTCGACATAAGACCGAACGCAGAAAGGATAAGAATGATGCTGTTGAACGTAACAGCAACAATGGTGAGCAACATACCTGGAGCAATGGTCATGAGCATGTCATAGCAGGCAAAACGTGCGCCACGCGGATTCGTGAAAACACCCTTTGCAAGACGTCCACCATAGTGAGCAAACACTTGGTAGAAACCCTTTGCCCAACGGAAGCGCTGATTCCAAGAATCACGGAACGTAATAGGCTGTTCATCGTAGAGAACCGCTGTGGGAGTGTAACTAATGCGAACACCATCAAGAATGCTCTGCGCTGAGAATTCAATGTCTTCAGTCAACAGATGCCACTTCCAGCCACCGTGCTGTTCAATGATGTCAGCTGAAATATAAAAACCCGTACCTGAAATGGCGCAACTCGTATTAAGGGTAAGACGCGCCTGCGAGAGGAACTTTGCCTCGCGCAAAAACCAAACAGCATACCCAGCAGAAATCCAGTTAGAATCGTAATTCTTAGAGTTTCGATAGCTCGTTGAAACCTTCGCACCCGAGTCAAAGGTTGCATTCATTTCGCGGAAGTAGTTCACATCAAGCACGTTATCGGCATCGAAGACGAAGTATGCTTCGTAGCCGCGATCGGCATAGCGTTCCCGCACGGAAGCAAATCCGTAATCAAGCGCATAGCCCTTACCCACTTCTTTAGTATTGAAGCGACGAAAGACCGTTGCGCCAGCTTCTTGGGCAACTTCGGCGGTGGAGTCATCACAGTTATCAGCGATAACAAAAACGTCGATAAGCTCCTGGGGGTAATTCTGTACTTTGATGCTATGAATGAGATCGCCGATAACCGCACTCTCATTACGGGCAGAAATCATGACAGCATACTTGTGATTCTTCTGAGCAGTACGCTTGGGGGGCTTACGAGTCAGTACGACAAATACGTAATAGAGCTGATACGTATAGCAAATGCTGAACGTAATAAACACGCAGAAATTGAATACGTCAACAAACGAAATCTGCGAAAAGAATTGGTCGAACACTTTTTCTCTTGCTCCTTTTTTCAGCGCCCACGCAACCGCTGGGCTCCTTGCCAGCGCACAACTTCCAAGGTGCCTCAAGCACCGAAGAAATCATGTGAGGGGTAATCAAGCTGAGGAGATTATAGTCACTCCGCTTCGGAAAGTCTTTCGTAAGGATCTGTTCGTTACCTTTTCTTCCGAATTTGACCGCTTAATAGGCTGTTTTAACAGACGTTCTGCACACCACCTCCATATTTTTCACCGCATCTTGCAGACTGCATACGCTCCCCTAATGGGTGTGCTACTCTGTTGAGGTTTTAGGAGGATTACATGAAATATGACATTAAAGACATTGAACTAGCCGACGCAGGACTCGAACGCATATTGTGGGCAGACCGCGATATGCCCGTACTCGCCAGCATCCGCGAGCGCTTTGAACGCGAACAGCCTCTCAAGGGCATTCGCATCGGCGCATGCTTGCACGTGACTACCGAAACCGCAAACCTTGTAAGGACACTGGTTGCTGGTGGTGCCGAAGTGCATCTGTGCGCTTCAAACCCGCTTTCTACCCAAGACGATACGGCGGCGGCCCTCGTCAAGCACTACAACGTGTCGGTGTACGCCATCAAGGGCGAAAACACCGAAACCTATTACGAGCATGTTGATGCAATCATCGATGCACAACCGCAAATCACCATGGACGATGGTGCTGACGTGGTTGGCCGCATCCATGAAAGCCGCACCGACGCCCTCGAATACATTTTTGGCGGTACCGAAGAAACCACCACGGGGGTTATTCGCCTTGAAGCTATGGCGAACGAAGGCGCACTCAAGTACCCCATCGTTGCCGTGAATGAAGCGAAGACCAAGCACTTTTTCGACAACCGTTACGGTACTGGTCAATCAACGCTCGACGGCATTGTTCGCCTGACAAACCGCCTGCTTGCAGGTCGTAATTTTGTCGTCTCAGGCTACGGCTGGTGCGGCAAGGGTCTTGCCATGCGCGCAAAAGGCATGGGCTGCAACGTCATCGTATGCGAGATTGATCCAACGGCAGCACTTGAGGCACACATGGATGGTTTCCGTGTTATGCCACGCGAAGAGGCTGCCAAGCTTGCTGATATCTGGGTAACGGTTACGGGCAACCTCAACGTCATTGATGAGGTTTGCTTTGAGAACATGAAAGACGGCGCAATTATCTGCAATTCTGGTCACTTCAATTCAGAGATCAATATCCCCTGGCTTGAAGAGCATGCTACCAAAAAGCAGGAGCTCAAGCCAATGATTGACGAGTACACGTTTGCGGATGGTCGCACGATCGTGCTGCTTGCTGAAGGCCGCTTAGTGAATCTTTCAGGCGCTGAGGGCCATCCGGCATCAGTTATGGACATGAGCTTCGCTAACCAAGCACTGTGTGCGGAGTACATGGTAGAAAACGCTTCCACCATGACCCCTGGCTGCTACGTTGTGCCTGAAGATATCGATAACGCGATTGCCAAGGTTAAGCTTGATACGCTCGGCGTTACGATAGATACGCTCACACCCGAGCAGATCAAGTACATGAATTCATGGGACATGGGAACGGTATAAGCCCATAAGGGCATGAATGCGCAGCAAGGTTATAGCAGCTGATAAGGGCGTTTCAGGGGGTGCATGTAAGCAATTTTACATGCACCCCCGATTATCTTACAGGGTATCGGTGTCAACACCCGCAAGGTAGGTGGTAACAACTTCGATATCTTTAATAGCGCAAGGATTTACTTCAAACGGATCTTCTTTCAGAACCGTGAAGTCAGCATATTTACCCTTCTCGATACTGCCGAGCTCATTTTCTCGTCCTTGCTGCCAGGCTGCATCAATCGTTACCGCTTTAAAGGCTTCATGTACGCTGAGAGCCTGATTTGGCTGCATAAGCAGACCTTTCTTGGTCGTGCGAGAAGCAGCCGTCGCAACAAGGAGCAACGGATTTGCGAAATACATTGGATCATCGCTATGCAGTGAAATCTTCACGCCCTGATCAATTGCCGTACGACAGCGCATAAACTCAGCGTCCATCATATCGGTACCAATAACCAACTCATTGAGCGCTTCGCCATAGTAAAAAAGGTGACCGATATGATAGCTCAGGGTAATCCCTAACTTGCCGCAGCGCTCCACGTCTTCTGGCCGCATAAATGCACAGTGTTCAATACGGTGGCGATGGTCCTCTCGTGGGCATTCAGTAAGCAACCGCTCAAACATATCGATGAGCTCACGGTTCGAACGATCGCCCTGTGAGTGCACGGAAACCTGATAGCCCATATTGTGATACTTCTTCAGCAACGCATAGAAAGACTCCTGATCAAACAGGCGCTCGCCGGCCTGATTGACTGGAATATGCAAGTTTTTCTGCATGATGTCATTTTCAAGATAGTTAGCATCCATAAACATGTTGCCCGTGTAGGGAGACCCGTCATACCAAAACTTGATACCCGTAAACTTACACGATGGATTATTTTCAGGAATACTCTCAAGACTCATCGTACCCTGTTCAAAATTGTTGAAAGCAATAGCATAGTCTTGCCTGATGGGAGCAGTCTTGCACCATTCGCTCACCAAATCGAGCTGATTGGGGAACAACGCCATCATGCCAGCCGTCCACGTCGTGGTAATTCCTACGTTCTTGAATGCGCGATATTGCTCTTCCATTAATTCCTTCGGGCTCATGCCCAGATCACTCAACCAGGCCAGCAAGAGGGGAAATGTCAAAGTTTGCTCAGTAAGAACACCGGTCGGCTCACCATTTTCATCTTTATAGATGTGTCCATCACGAGGATCGGGCGTATCACGGGTAATACCTGCAACCTCAAGACCCTTGCTATTCACGAATGCGGTATGCATTGATTGCACAAGAACCACGATAGGGTGATCTGTAGTCAGTTCATCCAGCCAATAGCGGTCAACCTGAGGAAGATCGCGATTGATGAGATAGTCTAAACCAAAGCAAAAAATCCACTTTCCTTTAGGCGTTTCTTCAACCGATTTTTTAATCTCATTCACAACTTCTTCGACGGTATCGTATTTCAAACCACCAATAAAATAAGACTTATGCACAAACGCTGCCAAATCAAAGTGTGCGTGTGGCTCAAAGAAACCTGGCATGAGCACGTTACCCTGCAAATCAACCTTGTCTACATCAGTATTAGCCTGAGCGAGAACATCATCAAGTAAACCAACTTCAGCGATTCGCCCATCCGACACCAACACCGCCTCGGCACGAGGATTCGCTTCATCCATTGTGATAATAGGGCCACCATAGAATACTTTTTCCATCGAGCAGTCTCCTTTCTAGCTGCGTGCCCACAGGGCAAACACAGGTTCTTGGATTACAAACAATCACAGTGACATCAGGCCTTCGTCAGCGCTTTATGCAAGCAGGCCTGTAGGTCATGTTTCCAAAATAAAGGGTCTTTCGATTTTTGCAGTATCCAACTAATTCTTTAGCTAAAGAACTTTTTGAGCTTTATTTCTTTACTATTCGATAAAAAGTCTCTTTTTCCTGCTATTTCTTGCACTTTTTTGAAATTTGAATACAACAGAACTGATTTACTTCCGTAGCTAGAGAGCTTTATGCACTTCTTTCGGAAGCAGGAATTTGGATAATGAAGCTTGTCAGCGCTCAAATCTTTTATCTGTATAAGGAGGAAACACCTATGACTGAGACTTCATCTTCGGCAAAAGGGGCCGAGAAGTTTCTCGTTGTACCTATCTTGGTTCTGGTTATGGCCCAGATAGGTACAACGGGCGAAAATTCGGCTATGTCTTTAGCCGCAACTGCATTCGCAAATACATTTGGATCTACTACGGCAGATTTTCAACTTGCCAACATGGTCTACTCGCTCGTAGCCGGTGCCCTGATGATTGCGGGAGGCATGATGGGCATCATTATCGGCTGGAAAAAGAATTTTCGTATCGGCGTACTTCTCTGCGCGGTTGGTGAGATTGCTGTCGCCCTCTCGCCCAGTATGCTTTTGCTTACGTGGGTAGGTCGCATACTTGTTGGCCTTGGCGCTAGCTTTATGATCCCTTCAGTACTTGGATTGATTCCTCATATTTACCGCAGCGGCAAAAACCGCGCAATTGCATTTGGCTGCATTGGAGCTGCTTCAGGTATCGCCACTATTCTGCCTATCGCTTTTGGTCTCCTCATGGATGCGCTCGGATTTCGCATCACCTTCGGTATTTTGGCAGCATATTTCATGATCGTATTCGCTGCTTCCTTTGCCTTGCCTGCCATCGAAAAAGCACCTGGTAAACTGAAGTTCGACTATATTGGTACTGGACTAGCGGCTATAGGTTTGTTCATGTTCCTCGTAGGCATCTCTCGTATTTCGGTATGGGGTCTTGTCGCTCCAACAGCTGCTGCTCCGTTTGCGATACTCGGATTTTCTCCTGCCCCCGTGCTCATTATTGCTGGCCTCATTGTCCTGACGGTCATGATTTTCGTAGAAAAAAAGATCGAGGCGAAGAACGGTTGCGCGCTAATTCCTCAGTCCTTCTATAAAACTCCTCAGGTTCTCGCAGGACTGCTCAGCAGTTTTCAGATATTCTTCGCAAGTGCGATGATTACTTTGCTGGTTATCCCTTACCTACAACGCGTAGCAGGCTGGTCTGCAGCATCGGCCGCGCTCATCGCGGTAGCTATTGGTGTGCCCATGTTCATCCTTGCTCTCGGCATTCCTAAGGTCGCTCCAAAAATGCACCCCCGCACCGCTTTGCAGCTAGGATATATCCTTATCGGCCTTGGAACCCTTGTCATTATTTTCTCGATAACCGCTGACGGTGCTTCTGCACTCGTGTGGCCAGGAGCTATCGTCATCGGCCTTGGTGAAGGCTGTTTGAGTGCACATGCGAGCAACGTTGTCGCACTTGCAGTCAATGACCGCGATGCCTCTCAGTCAGGCGGCGTACAAGCGACCTCACGAAATGTTGGTTACGCAATATCAATTGCTGCACTAGGAGCCGTACTCCTCATGGGCATCAACTCAGGCATTTCTGGCACAATCGCAACAAACGAATCTATCTCCCCAGAAACGAGAGCTATTGTCGCCCAACGTAACGTTGATATGATGAGCAACGCTGACTTTGCTGCTGCAATGGAAGATGCCACCACTTCACCCGAAGAAGCAGCCGCACTTACCGCCGCATATGCAACTGCACGAACAGATGCCCTTCGCACTGCACTTATCGTAGGCGGAGTAGTCGTTGTACTCAGTCTTCTGAGCACTCCTTTTGTTAAGGTCGCTCGCAAGGAAGAAGATGAACAAGTGCCCACAAAAGCACACGTAGCAACGAAAGGTTCGGCACAGCCCGAAGGAGCCTAGAAGGTATAAAGCTTTCTTTCCATTCAGGGTTGAGCAGCTCATTGTGACTACTCAACCCTAGTCAGCTTCTCGTTAAGAAATCAATTTAGGGGGCATGCTATACGTGTGCTCCCCTTGTGTCTTACGACTAATAAACGTATTGAAGTGTCGTACAATCTCGCTCATGCTCGAAATGTCCTTTTCTGCGATATACAACACCGTTACTGACAGCAGCGGCTGAATCATATGAAATGCAGGGGTGTCATAAAC
>JAVWLC010000017.1:0-6431 GCA_036638175.1 Raoultibacter sp.
AAACTCGTGGTGGTGCTGCGGGTACACGCAAACAGGCGCCCACAGCATTTAATCCCCTCGATCCCGAAGCGGGCTACCGCATTCGCCGTGAGAACCAGCGGCTTGCGAGCAAGCTCGGAAGGTAGCCACTACTTATGCTTCTGAACATCAACCAGCCACCCAATTCAACCTATGCCGCAGCCTTCGTCGGTTCAACTGGGTCGCCATATTCATCTATCGTGCCATTTGCTCGACCTGCAAGATATTTCTCGCGCGCTTTGCCGCGCCTGAAGCTTACGTCGGCCTTGCCGCTATGGAGCTGGTAGCAGTACCAGAAAACAAACGGGATTCCAATGATGCCGTTGATCATGCCCCACCAGAACATGACGTCGGGATTAAACCACGCTTCACTATTCATGATGGTGGGGAAGAGCGCGGGGAAGCAGCTACGCAACAGTAGGTGAGCGCCCAGCGTGTAGATTCGCCCTGTGATGTAGAGCTCGGGGCGTCGCATGATTATGGGGTAGAGTTCGGCGGCAGCCAGGATGCAGAGGGTGCTCGCAAAATACGCGTGACCTTCGGCATAGACGAAGCAAGCATTCCAAGTTGTGTAGAGGAAGTTCCACATGGGGACGGTGTACGATAGGATTTCGCCATGGCTTGAGGTGTCGTACTTCCAGAACTTGTCGCCAAAGGGCATGGTCACGCACAGGATGAAACCAGCGAGGGCGTTCATGGTGTTGCCCATTTGTACGTCGCGCAATGTTGCTTCGGCAATGTTGCAAAATACAATGCCGTAGAGCACCCAGCGGACCCAGCGTTTGCGCATGGTTCGCCAGAACACGGTGTCCTTTTGTTCCACGGCAGCAATGCGGCCAAGACCTGCGAAGATGAGGGGCAAGATGACCGAGAGGTTTTTCGCCCAGCGGAACCAGTCATCACCGGGGATGTTGGCAATCCAAAGGGGCACGGTGGCAAGCGAAATAACCCATACCCACATTGATGCGCGGTAATGCCTTCGCATGAACTCGGTGAGTAGCATGAGCAGGATAATATAGATTACCATCGAGATTGGTGTTACCCATACAGGCACGGTCATGATCAGCCCCTTTTCCGCCGCAAAGGCGAGGCGCTGCTGGTTGTAGCCAGCTGCCAGCAATGTGCGGCTTGCTCCCACATTCAAACGATGCCAGCAGTCTAGCAGCTGCTTTTTTTCGTGTCTTTCACACACGGGCGCAAAGTGTAAAGAAGCCCCCTGTTTGCACGCCGATTTTTGAGACCAAAACCTTCATTCCTCAAGGGGGCGTGTGCTATACTGTCTCCTTGCTTTAGCACAGTAAAGAAGTAGAGTGCTAAAGCGGAAAAGGACGATTGCCGCGGCGTGTTTTAATCAATCGCTCTATGGTTGAAGCTCGGTACAACACACTGCGGTAGATTATTGGGAGGAATCATACGATGAAGAAAAAACTTTTGGCTATCGTGAGCGCGGCTTGCATGCTGTGTCTTTCGGCCGTATTGCTTGCAGGCTGTTCAGGTGGCGGCAACGCATCAACTGACAGCGCAAACGAAGGCGAAGCACGTACGACTTTCACCATTGGGTTCGATCAAAACTTCCCGCCGTATGGCTTTGTGGGAGACGATGGCAACTTGACGGGCTTCGATCTCGATCTTGCTAAAGAAGTTGCAGAGCGCAATGGATGGGAAGTTGTTTACAAGCCCATCAACTGGGATGCCAAGGATCTTGAGCTTTCCAGCGGATCCATTGATTGTATCTGGAATGGCTTCACCATTGAAGGCCGCGAGGATGGCTATACCTTCACCGAGCCTTACATGGAAAACAAGCAAGTCATTGTTACAAAGAAAGATGCAGGCATTTCAAAGCTTGCAGATCTCAAAGACAAAGTAGTTATGGCGCAGATTGACAGTGCTGCATTGGGTCTTCTTGAAGAGGACGGCGCGCAGGCTGATCTTGCTAAAACTTTCAAAAAGCTGCAGACGGTTCCTGAGTACAACTCAGCATTCATGGAGCTTGAGGCTGGATCAGTTGATGCAGTAGCTATGGACTTGCCAGTTGCTTGGTTCCAGATTGCTGATCGGAGCGCTGAGTTCGTCGTTCTTGAAAACGAGCCACTTTCGACCGAGCACTATGGCGTTGGCTTCCTCAAGGGCAACACCGAACTCAAAGACCAGGTTGAGAAGACCCTGAAAGAAATGCAGGCTGATGGTACGGTTCAAACCATTGCCAAGAAGTACGAAGACAAAGGTATCTCATACGACCTCTGGATTTTGAAGTAACCCATGGATTTCCCTACGATGATAGGTTTGCTGGGCGAAGGCTTCCTTGTCACGCTCCAGATATTCTTCTTCACGCTGATTGGATCGCTGCCGTTGGGGCTCATTGTGGCTTTTGGTCGCATGAGCCGCTTCAGGCCCCTTTCTTGGATTGTGCAGTTCTATATCTCGGTCATGCGCGGCACGCCGCTTATGCTTCAGCTGATGGCAATCTACTACTTGCCGTACTTCGGGTTTGGTTTCCCACTGGCAGATACGTGGCGATTCACTGCCGTTCTTGTTGCTTTCATCCTGAACTATTCAGCGTACTTTGCAGAAATCTATCGTTCGGGCATTCAATCAATCCCGCAGGGGCAGTACGAAGCTGCGGCTGTTTTGGGGTATTCGCGAGTGCAAACGTTTTTCAGGATTATTCTTCCGCAGGTATTTAAGCGTATTCTTCCTTCAATTACCAACGAAGTAATCACGCTCGTGAAAGATACGTCGCTCGCATTCGTCATCAGTGTTCCTGAGATGTTCACGCAGGCAAAAGCTATTGCTGCTGCAACCAAAACAATGACTGCTTTTGTTGTTGCCGGCGTGTTCTACTATATTTTCAATCTCATAGTTGCCGCCATCATGAACAAGATCGAGAAGAAGATGGATTACTACCATGAGTAATACGGGAAGCGCTATCGTCGATCTCGCGCATATTAAGAAAAGCTTTGGCGACACCATGGTGCTCAGCGATATTAGTCTGAGTGTTAGCAAGGGCGAAGTTGTTGCCATTATTGGGCCTTCGGGGTCAGGCAAGTCAACGCTTTTGCGGTGCGCAACGCTGTTAGAAACATTTGATAGTGGCAGGCTTGCCTACGGCGATCTTGTTGTAGCTGAAAACGATGCAAACAAGAAAGCGGTCTATGCGGGCAAGCCTGTTCTCAAGGAAGCCAAAACACACTTTGGCCTTGTCTTTCAGAACTTCAACCTGTTTCCGCACTACAGCGTTTTGAGAAACCTCACCGATGCGCCGATTCACATTCAAAAGCGCCCGAAGGATGAAGTGGAAGCCCAGGCTCGTGCTCTTCTTGCCAAGATGGGGCTTTCGGGCAAGGAAGACATGGTTCCCTGTGAGCTTTCGGGTGGCCAACAGCAGCGTGTGGCTATTGCGCGCGCCCTTGCACTCAACCCCGAGATGCTGTTCTTTGATGAGCCAACCAGTGCCCTTGACCCCGAGCTTACGCAGGACGTTCTCAAAGTTATCCGTGACCTTGCTGCCGAGCACATGACCATGGTTATCGTGACGCATGAGATGAGCTTCGCGCGTGATGTTGCTGATCGCATTGTCTTTATGGAAGGCGGCGTTGTTGTTGAAGAGGGCGACGCTAAAGAGCTCGTCAACAACCCGAAGCATGAACGTACCAAGGCGTTTTTGTCGAGGTGTTCTGACGAATAGGGTTTTGTAAGCATTCGTGCGCTACCATGGTTGCAACGTAATCTCAATCATTGAGGAGCGAGACCATGGACAATCAGAACCCCTCAGGAGCCCAGAATCCTTCAAGTGCTCAGAACTTCTTCGACGATGCCGCACGACTTTTCGATAAAGGCATTGCAAAAGCCCGAACGGTCGTCTCAGAAACTACCATTGAGCAGCGCGCTTTCACTCGAGCCTTCGTTCGCATGTGCAATGATGGCTGGTCACAGGGCTGGCATGAGAGCAACGGCGGCAACCTTTCGTATCGCATGACGCCCGAAGAGGTTTCTTCGTGTCGGTCGTTTTTCAAAGACACTCCTGGCGAATGGGTTGCTCTCGGTATTCAGGCCGACAGCCTACGTGGCGAATTCTTCATGGTGACGGGTGCGGGTAAGCATTTCCGCTCGATTGCACTTGATCCTGCTGAGAATATTGGGATCGTGGAGATTAATCCCGCAGGCGATGCCTGGAGGCTTGTATGGGGCTTGAACAACAGCCGGCCAACAAGTGAGCTCCCAACCCACCTGATCAACCATGCAGTACGTAAAACAGTTACCGCAGGCGCGTGCCGCGTGGTGTATCACGCTCATCCCGCAAACATGATTGCGCTGACGCTGCTTGAGCAGTTCTATAGCCGCTCACTCTCGCGGCTTTTGTGGAAGAGCGTAACCGAGTGCATCATTGCAATCCCTGATGGCGTCGGCGTTGTGGGTTGGATGGTGCCAGGCGGCAAAGACATTGCACTTGCTACCAGCGAAGCGATTGAAACGCACTCATCGGTTGTTTGGGCGCAGCATGGCGTGTTCACTACCGGTGCTGATTTTGATACCGCGTTTGGTCTCATGCATGTAATTGATAAAGCTGCAGGTATTTACCTGACGGCGCGCGCTGCACAGGGCGGCAAGCATGTTGATTCCAACATTACCGATGACGATTTGCGCGCTATGGCATCCGAGCTTAAGTTGCCAATTAAGGCTGAGTACTTGGACTAGCGCTGCCTGGGTGATGAAAACCTGAATCCCTTATGAGAAACGGCCCGCAATCGGGCCGTTTCTCGTTGTCATGCGGTTGCTTCGTTATTCCGATTGCTCAAGGTCACAAGCACGAGCGTCGTCGGAAGCGTCCGAAGTGTTTATCCTTTGAGGTATTCGGCGGCGTTCTGCGCAGCTTCGCGTCCTGAGTTTACCTGGTTGCCGAAAGCCGTTCCGGGCATGTTGATGGTGTAAACGTCGCGGTAGTTCATGTTGCCGTCGTTTCCAATTGCGTACAAGCCGGGGATGGGCTCAAGTTCGTCGTTGAGGGCGCGGCGCTTGATGTCGGTGGTAACGCCGCCGCATTCGAAGAAGAAGCTGTAGCCGAGCTTGGCAATGTAGAACGGTCCTTGATCAATGGAGATCATGAGATCAGCAGGCTTGCCAAGATCTTCGTCAACGCCCATGCCGCACAGTTCGTTGTAGCGGTTAACCGTTTTCGTGAAGGCATCCTTGTCGAGATCAAACGCGGTTGCAAGCGCTTCAAGGCTATCCGCTTTGACCAAGGTATCGCCGCCGTCGTTGGCTACAGCATCATCGAACATTTTCTTGCCAGCCTCGGTGGTCCCGAAATAGGTATCGAAAATTGCCTGATTGAATACAACAAAGTTGGCCTTGTTGTCTTTGCCGGGGATGCACTGGAGCACCAAGTTGTCGGCAGTCAGATTCTCGCGCGAGTAGCGTTCGCACTGCTCGTTGATCCAAAGCACAGGGCCACCTGCAGCAATGCCAAAGTAGCCATTAACGGGGTTTTGCGAATCGTTGTGGAAGTCAATGGGCGGCAGCGCGGGAATGTTGTACAGGATACTCTGGCAGGAGTCGGGCATGAAATCCTTGACTCCAACCTCCATGGCCATTCTGTATGCATCGCCAGCAGCGTTGGGGGAGCCCACAACGTAGAGGTATTCGGTATCCCAGCCCTGCTTGCCAATGTACTCAGGGTTGCCGCCGAATCCGCCAGTAGCAAAGATGACTGCCTTGGCGTTGTACTGCGTGACGCCATCGGGGCCCTTCGCGTATATGCCAGCAACCTTGCCATCTTCCATGATGAGTTGGTTTGCGGCAGTGCTCAGGTGAACATCAATGCCAAGTTCTTCAACGCGCTTGATCATAGGCTCAACGTAACCGATTGCAGCCTTATTGTCCTTAAACCAATGGAAGGTGGGATGCAGGCCACCGTAGTAATCGTCGATGGTTCCGCTGTATTCGACACCCTGCTCAAGGCACCAGTCAATGTTTCCAGCTGATTTGTTGCACAGGTCAAGCCAGAAGGCGCCATTTTGACGATGCTGTCCACGCACGAGTTCGTCTTCGACAATTTTTGCTGCGGTGACGTGAATACCGAGCTCTTGCGACATCTTTGAGTTGATGGCAAACATGCCCTCAACGAAGCTTGCGTTTCCGCCGAGCTGCGTATTCTTCTCAAGCAGAATGAAGTTGGTGCCATCAAGTGCTGCCTGTACCGCACAGGCCAAGCCAGAGCCGCCACCGCCAACAATCACCAGATCGGTGTCGTAGGTCTTATCAACGGAGCTTGGTGCCGCTGGGGCTGCTGAGGTTGTGCTGCTTGAGTCTGTTGAGCTCGTGCCTGCGGTGCTGTTTGTGGGTGCTGGGCTGCATGCTGCAAGGCCGCCCATGGCAGCAAGCGCACCGACCCCAACAACGCCCGTCAGAAACGA
>JAVWLC010000017.1:6441-10885 GCA_036638175.1 Raoultibacter sp.
GATATTTTCTTCGGATGTTCTTTTCTGTTCGTTCATTTTGTCCTCCCTCAATTTTGGTTCACTTCTTTAGTAGCAGGGTTGCTCACGCGACTTCCATTCTTTCATCGAACTGCCTGAAAGTGGTGACCGCGCGGTTGCAAGTCAATGATGCGCCCTCACCGAAATGGTTGCGAATCGGTAACTTGTACCCTGGCTGTTACTATGCAGGGGTACGATATGATAGTCTTCCCCAGTCGCGGGGGAAGCGGCCCGATTCGCCCATTTCCCCCGACTCGGGGGAGGACGAATGTTCTTGTAAAAGGTACGGTGGATCACGTTTTTGACGACGTGTAGGAATAGGGCGGCCAACCATGGCCGAAGGGAGATTCCTCGTATGAATATCGGTGCGTTGATTAACGAACAGGCAGAACGAGCGCGCGTTCTTCATCGACTCATGTCGAGTATTGCGCAGCGCCCGATGCTTCTTGTTGCGCTAACGCTGTACTGGACTTGGGTGAACATGGCGTTTCAAAGCCCGTTGTTTTTTCCTGCGGTAACCCTGCCGAGCGGTGCGCTTTTTCCTTCATGGGTTGGTCCTGTTGCCGCAAGTGCCATCATGTATTTCATCTTGGGTATGTGGTTCAAGCGCATCAATGTCGTGGTTCGGCAGCGTTGGTATATTGGCGCCATAACAGCGCTCATGGCGGTTGGCGCGTTACTTTGTTTTGTTTGGATTAACGCCTACGATGCCACATTTGCATCACTGATTCCGTTTGTGCTGTACGGTGTTGGTTCTGCTGCAATTGGATGCGGAACGGCATGCTTGCTGATTGAATGGGGGAGAGTGTTTGGCTACCTTGGCCCACAAGACGTGCTCTTTCAAGGTATCGTATCAATGTTGTGCTCCGCGTTGCTCATTTGTGGCTTATCGTTTTTTCCGACAGTAGTGAGCCAGCTTATTTTTGTCATGATTCCAGCACCGCTTGCTGTGTGCTTCTATCGTGTCATGCGAACGCTTCCTCGCAAAACGCTCTTTGATCATGGACTCAACGCAGATCTCTACACGCCCTATAAATTCTTGTTCACGGCACTTTTGCACGGTTTGGCGCTTGGCGTTTTGCTTGGCAGCGTCATTGTGCGGGGGAGTGATTCGATAACCATTCTTATCACGGCACTCAGTTTTGTCATTGCGGCGGTACTTCTTTTCCTGACGGCTGTGTTTGTAAAGATGGACTTCAATCATCTCATCTATCAGGTTGGATTTAGCATTATGGCAACGGGCGCGTTGTTGGTGGCGTGCCTCCAGGGAATTCCTGTGATTGGCGAGTCGATCCAGCTCGTGGGCTTTTGTTATGTGCATCTGATCATGTGGGGTGTTTGTTCGTACCTGACCAAAAACTTTACACAGCCTGCCACCTGGGTTGTTGCTTGGCCAACCTGCAGTCTTATGGTGGGTCAGTTTGTGGGTGGAATAATGAGTAGCTCGTTGGTGCAGCAGCCCGATCCTTCATACTGGGTGCGGATTATGGCCACAGTCGTATCGTTTGTTATTCTCATGGCTGCGCTGTTTATGCTAAGTAATCGCAATCTGACAACAGGGTGGGGAATCGCTCGACCCGCAAACGGCATCAGTCCTGATGCAATGGTTGATCAGGTGTCTCACATGTTGACGGTGGAGAATAACCTCACGCCGCGCGAATCAGAAATCCTCGCGCTTGCGGCACGCGGGCGCAATAGGAAGTTCATCAGCGAAGAGCTCACGGTCTCTGAGGAGACAATCAAGAGCCACGTCTATAGCATCTATCGCAAGCTGGGTATTCACTCGCAACAAGAGCTCCTCGATCTTGTTGAGGCAAGAGCTGCAGCTGTTAGTGATATCCCGCAAGAACCCGCGTTCAAATGACGCGGGTTCTTGTTCTTCACGCTTGAAGGCCGCAAAAACAGGCCCCAGGAAATCCTGAGGCCTGAAGGTAGTGCGTACTTTGTTGGTGTAGCTACTTCGTGCGTGTAGCGTTGCTGGTGTCCATTGTCATGGTCTGGAAGCGGTTCTGCATGTATTCGTTATCGAAATGCTCTGCGTAGAACTGCTCGATGGGAGTGCTGGGTTCTATGCCAGCTTCACGCTGATACCAGCAATCCATTGCTTGAATGGACATGATTCCGTTGATGAGCATGAGGACAGCGCAAACACCCGTAACGCTGTAGCGCCAATTCCAAGGAATCATATTGATAAGCTGGAGAAGCTTCGGTAAAAGCAACTTGATCCATGCGAGACCGAGGACGCCCCAGGCAACCATGAATGCAAAGTTAGTGCGTCCGTCGATGGAGAGGAACGTTCCCGAGTAATCCCATGCAACAATGCCGAAGGCAAATTCCATGATCCAGCTGGTGAAGAACTCGAAGGCACCACCGATGACGGCGCTGACCAAAAAGATGACCCAAACAGGAGCGCGGTAAAAACGGTTCAATGCAATGGTCATAAGCAAAGCGCCGAATCCGTAGATAGGCGAGAAGGGTCCAAAGAGCATACCTGCACGGTCTTGGTATTCATGGAATACAACAAAGTGGAAGACTGTCTCAATGATAAGACCCAAGATGCAGCAAACGACAAAGATCCAGAACAGGTTGAAGAAGTTAAGGGTTATGAGGCCTTTTTTTGGCTTCGCCGCTTCAATTTTCTTCTTCTCTTCCTTTTGCTGTTCCTTGTTCATCTTCTTGAGCTTGCGCTGGAGTGCACGCTCTTCTGCAAGGGAAGGATCAAGATATGTGGTGAGCGCAATGAGCACAATGAGCTGAATGAGGTAACCAATATGGTGCGCGCTCAAGCCAAAGAGCATCATTGTTGCAATGATTGAAAGGATTGTGAGCACCGCAAGTGCTTGAGCGGCATGTGCGGCATGTGCGCGACGATCCTTGATGAGACGATACCCGAGAACAACAAACAAAGCTGCTGAAGCGATCAGCAAGACAATGAGAACTCCGTAGATAACAAGTGTTGCTATCTTTGTACCTTCGGTTTGCGCTGAATCGAAGAGCGAAAATAAGATGGGCACAAGATCAACGAGCGATGAAATGCCACCAAGGGCGCACAGCGCGCCGAGGATTTTGAGCGGTAGCGGAACACCCGATTGCGGCTTCTGCTCGCGCTCTTCACTTGGTTCGTTTTGGTTCATGGGATCCCCTGACTAGAATACCTGACAAATACCATCACGTATTGTAACAAGAATGCAGGTGAAAGCGTATAGAAAACTACAGCGCACCGAAGGTTCGCCTCCGGATGTAAAAAGGAAGCTGTATCAAGAGCCTCAATATATGCCAAAACGTGATCGCTTACAAAGATGTCATTCTCGGATTCATTTTCGAAATAGTCATTGCGTTTCACGATGGCTGTTTGCGATATCCGTTGATCAGAGGAAATCGAAAAGAGCCATATCGCAAATGAGCAGGGAAGATGGAGTTGGCGATTGTACCCTTGAACCTGGCTTTCCGAAGGAGAGTAAGTCTAAGTCGATCAGACAAGAAGGGTGGGGAATAATGACGAATACACAATTGTCAAGGAGATCGTTTCTAGCAGGAGGTGCCTTGCTGGGCGGTGCTCTGGCGGCTTCGGGGTTGACCGCATGCGCCGGTCAGGAGACAAAGAGTGAGGGTGGCCAGCAACCGAACGGTGCTTGGGACTACGAAGTGGATATCGCTGTGCTTGGAGGTGGCTTAGGTGGCATCTTGACAGCTTATGCCGCTGTTGAAGAGGGTGCGAAGGTTCTCGTTGTAGAGTCGGGAAGCGAACTCGGAGGTACCTGCCTCATCTCTGGTGGAAATCTGCACGTGAGCGCACTTGGTGGGGCAACTGCAGACACTACCGTCGAGGAGCTTTCCGCCATGGCTCCCTCCATTGATAAGGCGTTCGTTCCAAAGATGATCAAGAAATGGAACGCTTTTCGTGAGTGGATATTTGACCAGGGCGCACCAAACATCACGACTATATACGATGTCATGATCAGTATTGGTTCCAGCTATGCGAAGCGCAAAGAATTCTTCGATTACTTCAAAGAAGAGATAGAAGGATCGGGTAGCAGCATTCTCCTGAATACCCGTGCGATCCAACTGTGCACTGACGAAGGTGGTGCGGTATGCGGCGCTATTGCGGTAGACGCGGAGGGTACCGCGGTGCGTATAAGGGCGAATTCCGTGATCCTAGCTACGGGCGGTTTCTCGGCCAACGATGAAATGCGGGGACGCTATTTCGGATTCTATGGTGACAACATAGTTGGTCGAGTAGTTCCCTTCAACCAAGGTGATGGCCATCGCATGGCAATAGAACTAGGGGCGCAACTGACCAAGGGAATGGGCCAGTTCTACGGACATCTAGTGCCGTATCCTTCTGTGATACCGCAAAATGCCGAAGATTATGCCGCAGCCTCGAAGGACGATCTGAATACCGCGCTTGGCACCATTCAGCTTATCA
>JAVWLC010000017.1:10895-16345 GCA_036638175.1 Raoultibacter sp.
CATGGGTACAGGTTTCTTGGTCAACTTGGATGGTAAGCGCTTTGCCGATGAGAGCAGCGCCCTGCATATCATGCCCATGTCCTTCGACAGCTCGATTACTGTTCTTATGGGAAGCCAGCCTTACGGTATCGGTTACGCAATCTTCGATTCAAGTGTAGAGGCAACCGTGGATGGGATATCTTCTCTTGAGGGCGTTGGAGCCGTCATCGACAAGGCGGATACGCTCGACGCCCTAGGCGCTGCGCTGTCGGCTCGAGGCGTACGTGAAGCCGCTTTTGCTCGTACGGTTGCCGAGTTCAACGGCGTCCAAAACCCCAGTGATCTCGAAGTCCGTAGTACGGCGAGAGAGCAGGGAACTTGTACTCCGCTTCTTCAGCCGCCTTTCTACGCCGTGCAGGTAACTGGAGGCGCTAGCGGCATGTTTGGAGGCCTCAGGATCAACGAGGGCGCACATGTGCTCGGCTACGGCGATGTTCCCATTCCCAATCTTTACGCAACAGCTTGCTGCGCAGGGGGCTTCTCTTACGACGAATATATTGGATCATTGGCTACCTCGTCCGTGGTGGGAATTATGGCTGTAGAAGAGATTCTCGGGAAGGAGGTCTTAGTATAATGGCTTCGCATGACGTTGGCGTGCGCGGCTTTCTGGATCGTGCGTGCGTTCTGCTCGCGGTGGTTGCGGCGGTCGCATGCCTGAGCCTTGCCTTGACGAGCTGTGTTCCGAAAGAAATACCCGACGGCACGCTAGACGATGCCGCTGTGGCATGGTCACCTGATGCTGATTGCTCGACCTGCCATGTCGTTGAGCAGGAGTCGTACGAAAGCGCGAACTGCACGGTATCCGTTCATTCAAGCGTTCTCTGCATGAGCTGCCACCAAGACGATGGGAAGCTAGCGAAGGCGCATGAAGAGGCGACTGCGGAAAGCAAGATGCCGAAGAGCCTGAAGAAGACGGAAGTAACGAAAGACGCCTGTCTCAGTTGTCATGATCAGCAGGATATTCTCCAAGCGACCGCAAATTCGACGGCGCTTATTGACGAAAACGGTATTGTCGTCAACCCTCATGATCTTCCTCAAGTAGGTGATCATGGGGCTATCGCATGCTCGGATTGCCATGAGATGCATACGAAGGAACCTAAGGAGCAGCTAGCCCAAGACACCTGCACCGACTGCCACCATAAGAACGTTTACGAATGCGGTACATGTCATTCTTGATCTAGCTTTTGGGCCGACGAGTGGATCAGGGGCTCCCTGCGCCTCTCTGGTCAACCTTCCAGTTCCGTATGTGATCAGTATGGAAAGCGCCAGTGGAGCCTTTTATAGCTCTGCTGGCGCTGTAATAGGATAGGTCTCCCGTAATCTACGAAGGACCTCTACAGCTTTTATAACGTTTTCGTTCTGAGGGTGTCGTCGGTAGACCATGGTCCGATCGTATGAGAACGCGCTCCCTTCAAGTCGATCGACGATGGTCGCGGATTTATCCCTATATAAATTATCGATTGTTGCTACCGGAGCTACAGTAATCGCGTTACCAAGATCCCTGATCCTGTTATTGTCGTAGTTGGGATCCAATGAGGGGTAGAATCGCAGTTCCAGATCTCTTCCCAGCATTGTCTCAACAATCCTCTTCCAATGCGCGAAGATGAACGGGTTGGCTATAATCACGGTTTGCCCAACCAGATCAGAGCGCTTCAATTCCTTGTGGGCAAGCGGATTACTTGCACCTATGGCGATTGCGCATTCAACGCGTCCTACGTATTCCCATACAAGATCCGATGTTTCCATAAGATGAATCTGCTCAGGGAACAACGACTGGTCAAATATGAGTTTTATGTCTACGACACCTTGAATGAGGGGTTGCAACTCCGGCTCGTCATCACGGCTAGGGACGAAAGCGAACGACACTTCTGGCATGTTTGTCATACAGCGAACTATCTCGTCTTGCCACATGCATGATGAGATTCTGACTAGCTCAGCACAAGGCTGGTTAGAGAAGTCTCGGCATGTCTGCAGGGCTTCGGTAATGCAGCAAATGGGCTCTTGGATGAGGCTTAGAAACAGCGCTCCTTCATTGGTGAGTCGATTCCCGTTTGTGCGTTCTAGTAGAGTGAAGCCCAATTCTTTTTCAAGTGCTCTGATGTGGCTTGAAAGCGTTGGTTGGGCGATGAAGTGAGCTTGTGCAGTCTTTTTGAAGCTCTGGTTGTAAGAAAGTGTTACGAACTCTCTCAAGATCTCGACGTCCAAAAAATCCTCTTCTCGCGTTTGACTAATTACATTGGCGTGTGCAGTCAATACGTTTCATCCATACAATAACTTGATCCCGTCCGGTTTTCAAGTCAGAGCGGGTGGTGCACCTTATGATGTAAGCGCCGCCGCATTCGGGTGTCTTTCAGCTACGCGCGTGCGAGTGGTTCGCATCAACGGCAGTCTCGCAGGAAGCGTTGGTGGCGGAGGAAAACGCCAGGATATCCTCCTATTGGTAACCTGGTGTAGCGCCCTACAAAACGGGAGTGCGGCAGAAAGGTGACCCGCTGCTCTTCGCTTCTTTTCTGATAGAACACAGATAAACGAATCGAGCCCGACCGAAGTCGAGCCCAATTCGTTAATGAGGCTTTTGATACAGCCTCCTTAGTGTTCTTAATTAGCTGTCTTGGTAAGCAGCCTTATTCTTCGGTTTGCTTGAGCAAGCCATAGCCGCCATCGTCGCGACGATACATGACATGCACAAGGCTTGTGTCGCGGTCGGTGTAAGCGAAGAAATCATGACCCAACAGATCGATCTTAACGAGGGCTTCTTCTTCGGTCAAAGGCTCAAATTCAATTTCTTTCACGCGGACAACTTCTTCATCCCCGCTCAATTCTTCCATGAGTTCATCGAGGCTTGCGCCATTTGTTGCGATGGGCTCAACAGTCTTTTCGGCACCAGCGCGGACTTTACGGTCAACAACGCGGGTCTTGTATTTGCGCAGTTGGCGGAGAACTTTAGCTGCAGCAACATCGATGGCTGCATACATGTCCTCTTCGCTCTCTTCAACGCGAATGATATGGCCTTTGGTACGCAGGGTGACTTCGCATACGGCAGGACGCGGGTTCGCTGGGTTTTTTTCAACGAACAAGACTACTTCAGCAACGAGAGGATCGATATCCATGACTTTCATGGAGTTACCGATTTTTTCTTCGGCATACTGACGCAGTGCATCGGTTACAGGCATTTTGCGTCCGGTGACGGTAATGCTCATAGCACTCACCTCTTACAATCGTGGCGAACAAAAAAACAGCTTGGTCAGGATGTATTCGGGCCTTACGGCGACGCGATGTGAGTTCATCGGTCAATACCCAAACCCGACTCCTTCCGTCAAGCTGCTGAGAATAGAATACCTCAAAGCGCTGCAAATTTGTGCGGTTGCTTCGAAAGCTGATTAAAAAATGTAAACAGATCAGAAACTTTGCCCCAACCCGAGGTCTTACGCGATACTATAGATTCAGTTTTTTGACAGCGGTAATGATGCGCAAACGTAAACAGTTGGGTGGATGTATGACAGGAAAAGAAACAGGTAAGGAACCCTTGTTTATTGAGGAAGTTAAAGGCCATCAGGCTCTTTACTTGCGAATGATTCAGCTTTTCCATTCGTCAACGAAAGCGGCGGGCGTCATGTTGCTTGCAGCAATTGTGGCATTGATTGTTGCCAATAGCATGCTGTACGAACCGTTTTATGAATTCTGGCACACCGAGATCGGAATCTTTTTCGGCAATAACGTGGCCGGGATGTCTCTTGCCCATGTTATCAACGATATTTTCATGGCTGTATTCTTTTTGTTGGTTGGTCTTGAGATCAAGTACGAAATGACAGTTGGTGAGCTAACGAACATCCGCCAGGCGTTACTTCCTATTGTGGCTGCAGTTGGTGGTGTGGTTGTACCTATTGTTATTTATCTGGCATTCAATGCATCGAACCCTGACACCTCCCATGGTTGGGGTGTCCCGACGGCAACTGACATCGCGTTTGCCCTTGGTATTATGGCGCTTCTTGGAAGTCGTGTCCCTAGTGGCATTCGCGTGTTTTTGAGCACGCTTGCCGTTGCTGACGACATTATTGCCATCCTGGTTATCGCAGTGTTCTACGGAAATAGTCCCTCAATCGGCTGGCTGGTTGCTGCTGCGGCCGTGCTTGTTGTGCTTATCTTTATGAACCGAACTCATGTCTATTCCTTGACGCCCTACATTCTCGTTGGCGCAATTCTGTGGTATTGCGTATTTATGTCGGGCGTCCATTCAACCATCGCTGGTGTTTTGCTTGCGTTCACCATTCCCGCGGGTTCACGCGTAAACCTCAAGGGCTTCATTTCGTGGTCGGGTGAGCGGGTTAAGGAAGCGAAGGATTTGTACGTGCCCAGCGATCCTGTTATCGGGCAGAAAGATTACATTGATACGGTTACGAACCTGAGTCGCGTTGCGCGTCAGGTTGTTCCTCCTGCGACGCGGTTGGAAAAGAAGCTGTATCCGTGGGTGTACTTCTTGATATTGCCGCTATTTGCCCTAACGAATGCAGATGTGGCTTTTGTCGGCGGTGATCTTGGTGCGCTCTTCGCTAATCCTGCGATGTATGGCGTATTCTTTGGACTGGTGATTGGTAAGCCTATTGGCATTCTGCTCTTTAGCCTCCTAATTGTGAAAACTAAACTTGCGTCGCTTCCTGAAAACGTGAACTGGGGGCATATGCTTGGTGCGGGTATTTTGGGTGGCGTTGGCTTTACTATGGCTATATTTGTTGCCAACCTCGCGTTTGATGACTCGCAAACAGTTGCAGCTGCGAAGCTTGCCATTCTTGCGGCATCGCTGGCGGCTGGTGTTGTTGGCTTCCTGGTCTTGTTCGTCCAGGCTAATGCCGCGCGCAAGAAGGGCGTTGCTTACATTACGGCTACGCGTGATGATTTTCATCCTCAGACCACTGACGAGGAATTCGATCGTGCAGGACGTCGCATGATGCAGGCTTTCGGAAACACAGAAATTTGGGAGCATGTTGAGGCTGCTAAACGCGCAAGTCGAGATGGATTTGCTGAGGTTGTAGTTGAGGTGCCCTGCGAAGAGAAGCGGGCCGCTAGGCCAGCGGATAAAGATGTCTCCGATCCCGAACCACCTGATTGTGGCGAATCGGGTAAGACTGACGGTGATAGCAAATAAAGCAACGGATGGACTGATCTTCGGACTCCATTAGTCGCGGTTGGTTTTGAGCATCCAACAAGTATGATGTCAGTCTCAATAGAGATAGAAAATCCTATTGAGACTGACTATTAACGTGCCATATCGGATCGCATATCTTTGAGTTGGCTGGCATTGATACGTGTAAATATCACTCTTGACTATACCCTATGGGGGTATATAATGGCTCCAATAGATACCCCTAAGGGGTATAGAGAAGGAGCTTGCATGAGTAAGCAAAAAACGTCCG
>JAVWLC010000018.1:0-9950 GCA_036638175.1 Raoultibacter sp.
GAGCATGTTTGTTCTTCGGACAGCTTTCAGGAGATGGTCTCAGCCGCGTGTTTGTTTTGCTGCAAACCAATAGTGCGGTCGTTTGTGTTCTTGGGGTGTTCCTCCTTCTCTTTAGTGGATTGGTGTTTGCTACGAACGATCGGGTGAGAGGGGAGTGGGGAGGCGTTTCGCCTGCGGTCGACGAACAACCAGGTATGTATCGCCAAGCATGTACCATGGTGGCCGAAGCATCTGGTCTCACGGCCCGCGAAAGCGAGCTTCTCTATTTGTTTGCTCGTGGTAGGAGCGTTGAATTTGTCCATAAAACGCTCTTCATTTCCAAGGATACAGTTAAGACGCATGCGCGTAGTATCTATCGGAAAACGGGAATTCATTCACAGCAGGAATTGATTGATCTTGTTGAACATGAAATAGAACTTCTTAAGAGCAACGAAGGGTCTTAGGTGGCAGCAACAAGGGGAGACAGTGCGAGCGTCTCTAGTCGATAAGCTGGCTATCCTGAGTTTCTGCAGCTGTTGCTATTTCGCGCGCAAGCTTAACGTCATCAGTAACAAGGCCGTCAACGCCATATTCGATGAGTCGTGCAATGTTGGTGGGATCGTTCACGGTCCAAGCATAGATGATTTTTCCCGCATCGCGGACATTGTTGACCAGCTCTTGTGTGACGAAGAAGTCGTCAACGCTAAAGTAATCAACGTATTCGATCTCGGAAATGAGTCCGTATGCGAGGGTCATATCGTACATGGTGCGCATGCTTGGATCTGCGTTTTTAACGCGGACAAGAGAGTCGTACGTGATGCTTGCAACTACCACTTGATCTTTCATGTCATACTCATTGATGAGAGCGACCGTCTTCTCTTCGAGATCGACTCCATGACCATCAGGTTTAACTTCAATGCTCATCTTGATTTTGTCTTTGCAAAGCGCAAGTGCTTCCTCGAGTGTGCAAACCCGTTCTTGGGCAAAAGCAGGAGCGAACCAACTGCCGTTATCGAGGTTTTTGATTTCGTCATAGGTGACTTGCCAAAACTCTTTATCAAGCCCCGTGGTGCGTTTGAGGTTTGCGTCGTGCATAACCATCAGGACGCCATCGGAGGTTTGCTGCACATCAAGTTCAACCCAATCGGCGCCTTCATCAATTGCCTGCTGAAACGCTGCGAGGGTATTTTCGGGAGCATTGCGCGATCCGCCTCGATGGGCGGTGATTTCGAATGTTTCAGGAGGTCCGGGGTTGGGTTCGAATGTGCCGTGGATTTGTGTGTACGCCGCAAGAGAGAAGAGTGCGAGGATACAAACTCCGACACCGACAACAACACGCCCTGCACGCCGCCTCCGCGATGGTGCATGCTCGGTAAAGTCGTAAGTAATCACAATTCCGCGCTTTGCAGCAAGCTCATAAAACGTTGTACTGAGTGCGGCGTAGCTGAGCGGGAGAAAAATGCATGAAGCGATGGCGACGAAAACGAGCAGGGCAAAACCCCAGATAATCAAGACAGGAAGCGATGAAGCGCTTTCAAGTAAAACGCTTATTCCGAGACCGCCGAGGAGGCTTATTGCCAGTGTGAGCGCAATAACAATTCCGTTGACAGCAAGCAGTCGCCGCAAAAGAAGCCATTTGTTTCGTTCAAGCAGGTGCTTGCTTGAACGGCGGGCTTTCATCCATGGCTGCCTGCATAGGGTGAAGAAGTGAATGCCGAACGACAAAAAGAAAGCATGAATACAAAAGACAGCTATCAGGATGATGAATGCCAGAGAGAGCAAGGGATTTTGCCAAATGTAGTCCATGATGAATTCGGGCGGCCGAAATTCAGTGATGACTGAAGAAGTGAGCGCGATTTGGGTAAGGGGAACCAAGAGGAGCACGAAGGGCACAAGCAGCCAGTTCTTTGGGTACACAATGCTGCGAGCGCTTGCAAAGGCGCGGCGGCCCAGTGCAAATACGCCAATCTTACGACGTTCTCTACCTGCCTGCATCACAATGACAAGCGCACACATTTCAAAGAGTGCACAAAGCGCGATCAAAACAATCCCCAAGGCAACAAAGAGCCAAGTGGCTGGGTGCTGTAAAAACAAACTGAGGTTCGCATCTGAAATGTACGTGATACCTGCAAAACCCATGGCAAGATCAATCATCCCAAAACTCAAGGGGATAAGTAGGCTTGCAAGCACTATGCGAAATAGCAGCTCAAACAGGATTGCTGTGCGGGCATTAACCCTAAAGAGCTTGAAGGTGTTACGCAGAAAAAGCATGATCAACGCGCTTATCGAGCCACTCGATAACATCGCGGATTACAATATCGCGATCAAACTCGTTAAAGATTTCATGGCATAGTCCTGCATAGACGCGCAGTGACTTATCTTGCGAAGATACTTCCTCAAACATATCGAGACTATCTCGAGGGTCTACAAGACCGTCGTTGCCGCCATGCAGCAAGAACACGGGGTCGGTAAACTCCTGAGCGTTTTCTTTGAGCCATCCATGTCCTTCATGAACGGCACGTAAAAGATCAGCCGACATTTTCTTTGCGACATAGGGATCCTCCTGATAAGCCTTTACGACAGCAGGATCAGAGCAAACGCCATCACCAAGATCGTTGGGAAGATAGGTGTCTGCTGGGGTGTTGTCGTCAACGATTCCGAGCCCTTTATGATCGCGAGTCCATGCTCCTGTGAGCACGTAGCCAGCGAGTTTTTTGGGATAGGCAGTGCCGTAACTTGCTGCCCCAAAGCCTCCCATAGAATGCCCGATCATATAGAGTGGTAGTTGAGGAAACGCTTCTGTGGCAGCTTCGACAAAGAGATTCGTGTCTTTTACGATGTCTTCGCGATCGCGGAAGAAAACAAGTTTACCCATCGAGCGACCATGTCCGCGATGGTCGAATCTGACGACGGCATAACCGGCAGCATTGAGTTTTTCAACCAGATAATCGTAACGGCCATAATGCTCGCAGAGCCCGTGCACGATGACAACAGCAGCCTTGGGGCTATCGGGTGCATCGATTCTGCCGCATAAAAGGACGTGATCGTATGCTGCTTGAGTGAACTCGTTTTGCATGGTTGCTCCCATCACTGAGGTTTATGGTGCACGTTAAATCTGCGAAGTTCGTTTCATTTTAGCGTATGGCAGATTATTTTGCGGGTGGTTGTGGTGGCGTTGTGCGGTGTTTTATGTAACGATATGAGCGTACTCGGAGATTGGACAGCGAAATGGAATTTGAATCGGGCTTATTGGTTTGCGTTGGCGACAGCGCTCTTCCTTTCATCATTCTTGGCGCTGTAGTGATTGCGCTGGTAGCGCTCATTGTCGCCTATGTGTTTATGCGTCGCAAAAAGTAAGGCGGCAAAGTGATGTCTGGAAAACTGATAATCTGTCCAACGCCACTTGGCAATCTCGGCGATATGACACAACGTGCACTTGACGCGTTGGAGTCTGCCGATACGGTTTGCGCTGAAGATACGCGGGTGACAGGAAAACTTCTTGCGGCATACGATATTGCGAACCGCCTCGAACGACTTGACGAAAATGCTCTGTCAACGCAGACGGGGCGTATTGTAGATCGCATTGCCGCAGGTGAAACAATTGCTTATTGCAGCGATGCGGGCATGCCGGGCGTTTCAGACCCCGGATTGCGCCTTGTGCGTGCTGCGCGCGAAGCCGATGTTATGGTAGAGGTGCTGCCAGGGCCAACAGCTGTTGCGACAGCGTATGTTGCAAGCGGAAGCGTGAATCCCCATTTTTATTTCGGCGGGTTCTTTCCGCGCAAAGCATCCGAGCGCACCGAAACCCTCGAAAGCCTTCGATCCCTCAATGCTGCATTGGTGTTTTATGAAAGCCCGAAGCGCTTGGTGTCCGCCCTCGCTTCAATTGCAGAAACGTTTCCTGATCGCGTAATTGCTGTTTGTCGCGAACTCACAAAGCTGCACGAAGAAGTAGTTCGTGCTGAAACATGCGAAGCGCTTCGCATGTTTTCAGAAAGAGAACAAACAAGTTCAATTAAGGGCGAGATTGTTCTCGTGATTGATGGTGTGTCTGAGCAGGAAGCAGCACTGTCCGCCGCTGCGTCGATTGATGATGCGAAAACACGAGCAGCACTTTTGAAATCTGCAGGTGGGTATTCAAAGAAGGATATAACAGCGCTGCTCCAGGCGGAGTTTGGAATTTCTCGCAATGAGGCTTACGAGATTGCGCTGGGGTAGCCAGTAGATGGAAACCCTAGCAGATACCTCCATGCTCAAGCAATTTGGCCGATACGTTTCATTCAACGTATTCGGCATGATAGGCATGTCGGTTTACATTCTTGCAGACACTTTCTTTATCGCGAATGGGGTGGGGGCCAATGGGCTTGCCGCTTTGAATTTTGCGATTGTGATTTGGACAATCATGCAGGCTACGGGGCTCATGCTTGGGATTGGCGGAGCAACAAAGTTCCAGGTCTATAAATCGCAAGGCAATATGCGTGATGCCAATAGGACCTTCACGAATGCGCTGATGATTGCTCTTGCTGCGGCTGCTGTGTATCTCACACTTGTTGTTGTGTTTGCGACACCAATCTCCCAATTTCTTGGTGCCGATGCTGAAACAATTGGCTATACCGATGTCTACTTGCGAGTATTGTTTTGTTTCGCGCCATTTTTTCTCGTAAATAACACGTTGTTACCCTTCGTGCGCAATGATGGTAGCCCGCAACTTGCTATGATTGCAATGCTTTTAGGAAGCGCGGCAAATATAGTTTTGGATTATCTTTTCATCATGGTATTTGGTTGGGGTATGTTTGGTGCAGCGTTTGCTACGGGTATTGCTCCTGTGCTGAGCATGGCTGTTCTGTCTATTCATTTCATCAAGAAACGCAATACATTTACAATTTTAAAAACTGCTCCAGACATGTTGCTTATGAGAAGCATTGCTGCACTCGGTCTTTCGTCGTTTATTGTTGAAATCTCGGGTGGGGTTGTCTTGTTTATCTTCAACTTAATCATTTTGCATTTTGAGGGCAACACAGGGGTGGCGGCTTATGGAATAGTTGCCAACTTGGCTTTTGTGGCCACAGCTCTGTTTGTAGGAACTGCTCAAGGCATGCAGCCTCTTTCATCGCATTGCTACGCGCAAAATCATATCGAGGATCTGAAGAAGGTACTGCGCTATGCGCTTACTACGGCGCTGGTGATATCGGTGGTGGTCATTGCTGTGGGCGCGATTTTTGCGGAGCCCCTTGCGATAGCATTTAATCGAGACAACGATCCGCGATTAACGGCACTTGCTGCTGAGGGCATGCGTCTGTACTTCCTTGGATACCTCTTTGCGGGGATTAACATTGTTTCGGCGGCATTCTTTAGCTCTATTGAGCAGCCAGCGAAGGGGCTTGCCATATCAATAGCTCGCGGCTTTGTTTCGATTGTTGCGTTCGTATTTATTCTTGCTGCTCTTTTTGGCATGACCGGCGTGTGGATAACCTTTCCTGCAGCAGAAGCGGCAACTGCTATCATGACCTGCTTTTTCCTTGTTCGTTTCGTAAAGTCACTAAGGCGCGGTCATGTTGCCAAAGCTTAGAAAAACGCGAAAAAAGAAAACCCGCCCGCAGACACCGTTAAAATCTACGGTGCGTGAGTTCGAGGTTGATGGCATGAAGGTTGTGCTTACCGTAAAGCGCATCAAGAATGTTAATCTGCGCGTGAAGCCAGGCGGATTCGTTGCGGTTTCAGCTCCCCCTTGGATACAGGATCGCCAGATTGAGGCATTTGTGCGTGAAAAGCGCGCATGGATAGAGCAAAAGCAACGGGCGCTTGCTATAAAGCCACAGCATCTTGTTGATGACGCCGACCCCGCGCAAGTTGCTGCTTGGCGTGCGATGGTAGAAGCGGCTGTGCCTGATCTGATCGCTCAGTGGGAGTCTAGGATGGGTGTCAAGGCGCAAAAGCTTGCGTATCGCTCGATGACGAGTCGGTGGGGAAGCTGCAACCCAACAACGGGACGCATTTGTATTAACGTACAGCTCGCGAATTTTCCACCCGAGTGCTTGGAGTATGTAGTTGTCCATGAGTTATGCCACCTCCTTGAGAGAGGGCATGGTCCGCGTTTTAAAGCGCTTATGGATGAGTTCCTACCTGATTGGCGAAGTCGTCGTGCACTTTTGCGTTAGATAGTGTTTCTTCGTGATGCAGAAAGCTGCTTGCGGGTATGCGATACGGGACTAGTGCTCCTTCGCGCACGGTTTGATATTTTTGAGGGACTAGATCATTTCCATTTGAGCTGAAGTGGCGTTGTACCAATGCTCCCAGTTGGGTGGACAGTACTTTTTAGCGGCTTCGATTGAGATCGTGTATCCGTAGCCGCGGGCAAGACCACGCACATGAGCATCGATGGCTTCTTCCCAGCTTGACCAGCTGATACCGCCCCAACCCCATGCGTTGTACGAGGCGTAACAGTAGAGACCTTTCGAGCTTTCGGTGTTTGAGATTGCTGGCGACCAGCGAGGATCGACACCGTAGTCCCAGGACGCTTCGGCAAATGTTCTGCCTTGCCCTGCGAGGGGAGAGCCTGCCAGGTATGCATCAATGCGAACACCCCATGCATCGACGAATGTCTTCTTGTCAGATGACCAGCCGGGATCTTCAGGAGTCGTATTGGTGCCGCCCTCTGGAGCAGGCGTAGTCGGCTCTTCTTTTGGGGTACTTTCTTCTTGCGCTGGTTGCTCGGCCTTGATTCGTTCAGCTTCGGCCTGCTCAGCCTTTTGTGCCTCGAGCGCCTTTTGTTCAACCTCTAGGCGAGCTGCTTGGGCGTCTTTAAGAGCGGTTTCGGCACGCGTTTTTTCGGCTTCTGCCTGAGTCTTGCTGGTCACAAGAGCTTTCTCGGAGGCTTCAAGTTCGGCCTTCATGTCTCGCAGGCGGTTGATTTCCTTGAGATTAGATTGTTGAATGCGATCAAGGTATTCGATTGTCATAAAGAAGTCATCGATGGTTTCTGAGCTCAAAATGAGTTCGATGAATGCCCGGTTTTCTTGCTGCATTTTGTAGAGAGCCTTGAATGCCTGGTTGCTTTTGCTTTGCTGATCAGGCAGGGTCTCTTCAAGCGTCTCGAGCTTAGTGCGCGTTTCCTCGATTTCTTGTTCGAGTGCTTCGACTTGCGCGACGGCTTCGTTGTAGTCAGCTGCAGTTTGCTCGATCTTATTTTGCACTGACGTAGGCTCAGCATTGATTTCGGAGGTTTCGCCATAGGCGACGTGAGGAATCAGGGTTGTGCTGATAGTAAGCATGACGGCAAGAAGCAGCATCAGCAGTCGTGAGGGTGCGTTTGCCGACGAGGTGGCTCGCGGCGTGGAGTGTTTTAGTAAGGCGTTCATGTGAGCTTCGCATTATAGGGTACTTGGGTTTTTAGTGCTGCTGTCCGCCACGAAAGCCACATAAGCGCACTATGATTTACGCAAAGGCACGATTTGAGTCTTCGTCTTTGGGCGATTGATTGAGTAAGCGACGTGGCTGTGCCGTGCTAGAATAACCTGACACACTAACCAGGGCGCGCAATGTCATCGGTTGCGAGGCCGGAAAGAGGAATTATGTCTAAAGGAACCTATTCGTTTACCACCCCTATTTACTACGTCAACGCATCTCCTCACTTGGGAACTGCCTACACGACAATCGCGGCTGATACCGTCGCTCGCTATCAGCGGATGAATGACTACGATGTCGCATTCGTGACCGGCCTTGATGAGCATGGCCAGAAGGTTGCGGAAGTGGCTGCCAAAAATGGTATGACGCCACTTGAGTGGTGTGATTCTATGGAGCCCAAATTCCGCGATGCGTGGACTGAGCTTGATATTACCTACACCGATTTCGTGCGGACAACCGAGCCGCGCCATGCACGCACCGTGCAAAAGTTTTGGACCGATCTGTATGACAAAGGCTTTCTTTACAAGGGTGCCTATGAAGGCTGGTACTGCGTTCACGAAGAAACCTACTATGCTGAAGGCGATCTCGAAAAGAACGAGGAGGATGTCTTTGTCTGCCCTGACTGCAAACGCCCCGTTCAGCAAGCATCAGGCGAAGAGAACTGGTTTTTCAAGCTTTCGGAATTTGAAGACAAGCTCCTAACCTACTTCGATGAGAACCCTGACTTCATTCGCCCAGAAACACGCCGCAATGAGATTGTCTCGTTTGTAAAAGGTGGCTTGAAAGACCTCTCCATTTCGCGCTCAACGTTTGACTGGGGTGTTCCTCTGCCGTTTGATGAGGGGCATGTTGCCTACGTGTGGGCAGATGCGTTGCTCGCTTATATCACGGGTATCGGTTATGCCGATCCAGAACGTGAAGGCGAATTTGAAATGCGCTGGCCCATGCAGTATCACTTTGTCGGAAAAGACATCATTCGTTTCCACTGTGTGATCTGGCCTGCAATGCTTATGGCTGCGGGCTTGCCTATCACACACACGGTTTTTGGTCACGGATTCCTTCTTACGAAGGGCGAGAAAATGTCGAAGTCGAAGGGTAATGTGCTTTTGCCTGCCGACCTCATTAAGGTGTTCGGCGTTGACGCATATCGTTACTACTTCATGAGTGATGTTGCGTTTGGTCACGATGGCAGTATTTCGCTTGAGCGTATGGTACAGGTCTACAACGCCGATCTGGCGAACACCTGGGGAAACCTCTGCTCGCGTGTGTTCAATATGACAAACAAGTACTTTGATGGCAAAGTTCCGCAGGCTCCAGCAGGGTCTTCTGAAAATCCACTCAAAGAGATCTCTGATGAGCTGTATGCAGAATATGATGCTTGCATGAGCCAGGTAGACTTCTCGGGTGCTGCCGCAGCTGTGCAGAAGCTTGCAGGACGCGTGAACCTCTATGTTGAGGAATCGGCTCCCTGGAATCTTGCGAAGAGTGAAGAGACTGCTGATGAGCTCGCCGCAGTCATCTATAACGCGCTTGAGGCAATCCGCATTATTGCGCTGTACATGGCGCCCTTTATGCCATCGACATCAGCAGAAGTCTATAAGCGTTTGAGCTTGGGCGATATTGTGGCAGTCGCGGATATTGAGGCAGCAACCGCGTGGGCAGGCTTGCCCGCAGGCAACGCTGTCGAAACAGGCGATCCGTTGTTCCCGCGTCTTGATGTTGATGCGATTGACTTTGGGGTCGAGTAGGGAGCGGCATGGTAGATCGATCCGAGCCGCTGTTTTATGATGCCCTTTTTCGCAACAAGAAGAAAAAAGGTGATCTGTGCATAGTTGAGGTGCCAGTGCCGCCGCTTGAGGCTCCCGTGGCTGATTCGCATGCGCATCTCGCGTTATTGGGCGATCCTGCGCTTGCGCTTGCTCGCTGTGCTCTTCACGGCGTGCAATTCGTGGTGGCTATGGAAGACGTGTTCGAAGACAACGCGCTCGATTACGAAATGCTTACTGCATGGCGCGCTGAAGCTGAGCGGATCATTCCTGAGGTTGAGGCTGCAACACGGCTCGCGCTGGCCCATGCTGGTGAGGGCGTTTCCTATCGCGCTTCAACGTGTCCCATTGCAGTGCCGCATGTGCGCATTGCGATTGGGTGTCATCCGCATAATGCGAAAGACTATGACGACGCGCTTGAAGCCCAGCTGCGAGAACGTTTGCGTGATCCACGCACCTGCGCGGTCGGCGAGGTTGGACTCGACTACCATTACGATTTTTCGCCGCGGGATGTTCAGCGCGACGTATTTCGTCGGCAAATTCGGCTTGCCCATGAAACGGGCTTGCCGCTTATTTTGCATCTTCGCGAAGCGCATGATGAGGCTTACGAACTCATGGTTGAAGAGGGGTTCCCTCAAGCGGGTGTGCTTCTGCACTGCTATAACCTCGATTGGGAGACGCTCAAGCCGTGGGCAGAGCGCGGTTGCTACGCAGCGTTCGGGGGGCCGCTCACTTTTAAGAAGGCCGACGAGGTGCGAGAAGCAGCGAAGCATCTGCCACTCAATCGCATTTTGACCGAAA
>JAVWLC010000018.1:9960-16142 GCA_036638175.1 Raoultibacter sp.
ATGAATTGCGGTCCTGAACATACGGTATTTACCGCTGCGTGTTTGGCTGAGACGCTCGGGCACACACCGGGTGCTGATCGCCGCGAACTTCTTGCTGCGGTGTATGGCAATGCGCGCGAATTGCTTGATCGAGAGCCGACTGCCTGGCAACTTCGCAACAAGGAGGCCTGATGAAGTACCTTATTCTTGCAGGATCAATCAGACCTGAGGGCAAGAGTCACCTGTTGGCTCATGCGCTTGCGGATCGAATTGTTGAACTCGATTCCAAAGATGAGGTGGCGTTTTTTAGCCTCGCTGATGATATCGATATCGATCCGTGTATTGCGTGCGACTATTGTCAGCTCGGTGATGGTTGCGTCATTGAAGATACCATGCAAGATGTGTATGGCTTGCTCGACAGTGTTGATCGCCTTATTGTTGTTTCTCCCATTTATTTCGCGGGTCCTCCTGCGCAGTTCAAGGCGCTGATTGATCGCTTGCAGATGTATTTCTGGACCGATTTTAGGAACAAACCAAAACGCAAGGCGGAACTGTTTGCTATCGGGGATGGGGGAGATCCGCATGGCTTCGATCCGCTTGTTGGCATCACGCGTTCAGCGCTTTCGGTGGCAGGATTTCAGGTGGGTGTGGTACATGATTGCGTTGGACGTACGCCTGATGAACTGAGCGAGCTTGCTCAGACGTGGACGTTTGGCTGCGAAGGAAGTCACTCATGACGAAGCTCTCTCCGCTTGCGTCTCCATCGGCAACGCGTGCTGTCTTAGAAGCACATGGACTTGCAACTAAGAAAGCCCTCGGGCAAAACTTTCTCATCAACGATGCCATTTTGGTAAAAATTATCGAGCTTGCGCAAGTGAGCGAGAATGATTTCGTGCTTGAGGTGGGTCCTGGTATCGGCACGCTCACAATTGCGCTATTAAAGCACGCTGGTCACGTTGTGTCCGTTGAGCGCGACACTGATCTTCCCGCTGTTCTTGCTGAAACGTGCGAACCGTGGGCTGATCGATTCATGCTGGTAGGCAAAGACGCGCTCGATCTCTCGCAGGAAGATCTGTGTGTCGCTGCCGAGCAGCTTGGGCTTTCTGATGGATTGGACGCTGCAGCACGGCAAGACATGCGCTCTGATAACGCTGCTTGGGTAGCGGATTCACCCATACATCTGCCAAACAAGTTCGTTGCGAACCTTCCCTATGCCGTGGCGGCAACGCTCGTGCTTGATTACTTCGAGCGGTTCGAGAGTTTAGATAGCGCCACCGTGATGGTGCAGGCTGAGGTTGCGGACCGTATGTGTGCGAAGCCAGGAACGAAGAACTACGGCGCTTTCACCGTCAAACTTTCGATGTTTACTGAGCCTGCGGGACGATTTTCTGTTAGCCCCGGTAATTTCTTTCCACCCCCACGCGTAGAAAGCTCCGTGTTGCGCCTCAATCGGCGCGCAGCCCGCGATGCTAGCGGTTGTTTGCTTGATCGTGCAACGATTAAGGCGACGTGTCGCATGGCTGATGCTTCTTTTGCAAATCGCCGGAAGACGATCGCGAATTCGTGCAAAACATACTTTGCTACTCAGGGTGATGAGGGCGCCGTTATCGCAGAGAAGCTTCCAGAATTATTTGAGCTTGCCAATGTCGATCCGCGGGTGCGCGGAGAAGCGCTGCTGCGCGAAAAATTTATCGATCTTGGCATGGCTTTGATGCAGATTCGGGCATAAAATACGGGATATTTTCCTGTTTGATGAGACCCTAAAACTACGCCGTTTATCGATCAGAAATCATTTGAAATTCGTATTATCCCAGTTCACAATTCATAAGAAGTGATGGAAACGTGCAGATTCTGTTAAGCATTGACTAAGGTGATATAATTCGATGCTGTTATTTCTGTAATTTGAGACACGTGTGAGGAATGAGTGAGCATGGATTTAGCGAGGCAGGCAAGAATTGTGGATTCTATCCATGATACGTTGCATGATTTCGTCGGCCAGAGGTTGAAGGTTCGCGCAAACATGGGCCGTTCTAAGATTGTTGAGAGCGAAGGCGTTCTCATGCAGGTGCACCCGCAGCTGTTTATCCTGGAAGTTGACCGTAAGCGTGGCCGTACCGCCCGTCAGTCGTACCAGTACGTTGATGTTTTGACCGGCATGGTTGAGCTTTCTCAAAACGGCGAACCGCTCTTTGAGCCCTTTGTTGAAGAACCTATTCAAGAAGATATTTCTCTCATCGTTGAGGAAGAAACTGAGGAAACGGTTCTTTCGTAGAAACTCAACTTGTTCAGAGCGAACAAGTATCTATGAGAAAGCACCCCGCGGGGTGCTTTCTTGTTGCCAGCGTGGGTTATGCCGAAGCCAAATCCGCATCAACATCACGCTAATAGGTCTGTGTGGTGTTCCATTCGTTGCAGAATTTCGCGAAATCGTCTGCGGGCATGGGGTGAGCAAAGAGATATCCCTGACCAGTTAAGCAGCCGAGATTCATAAGCGCTTCGGCCTGTTCGACATGTTCTATTCCTTCGCATACGGTTTCCATGTCCAAGTCGTGCGACAAGTCGATGATTCTCTGAAGGATGAGTTTTTCGCGCTTTGTTGATTGCTGTTGGCTAATGAATCGTCTATCAAGCTTGAGAACGTCGATAGGTAGCTTGCGCAGAAGACTGAGCGAAGAGTATCCGGTGCCGAAGTCATCCATGGCGATGCGGAAGCCTTCGTCATGCAGATTTTCTATGATGCCGATAACGGTGTCTTCGTCCACTGAGAAGACGGTTTCGGTGATCTCGATTTCGAGATGATCGCGTTTAATGTCGAACTTGGCAGCTGTTGCTTTCAGGCGTTCGGAGAAGTCCCGTTGGATGATAGTGTTACGAGAGAAGTTCACGGCAAATCGTGCCGGCGCCTCACCTGCCGCGGAAAGCGCGGCATACGTTTCACAAGCTTTTGTGAGCATGTAGTGATCAAGATTGGCTATCTGGCCGTTCTTCTCGAAAATTGGCACGAAGCTTCCAGGGAAGAGGAATCCGAGAGCTTCGGAATCCCAGCGACAGAGGGCTTCGGCGCCGACGATTTCGTACGTTGCTAGATCGATCTGGGGCTGCAAGTAGAGCTTGAACTCGTTTTCTGCCAACCCTTGTGCTGCGTATCGTGCAACGTCATTTTGCCGCTTGACCAGTGCTTTGAAGTCATCGTCATACCAAGCGATGCCATCAACGAGCGCCCCTTCCTTAAGCGCGGCGGTGGCGTTACTGATGGCTTCCGAGAGGGATCCTCCTTTGTGGATTTCGCAGATACCGAGGCCGTAGTGCAGCATGCTCGAGAAGTTCATGAAATTTTGTCCCTCAAGATGCTTCTGCAAAGCTGCAGCAATTTCTTCGGCTCTACCGGGACGGTTTTCGAGCAGGAGGGTAAAATGATCGGCGCTTGCGTGGGCACACACCTCATTTTCGGAACAGCAACTTTCGAGCAGCCTGCCCAGCGATACGATAGTTTTATCTCCCGCATCGTGTCCGTATGATTCGTTGATGAGTCGGAAATTGAAGATGTTTGTATATACGACAAGATGAGATTCAGCCGAACTCTCTGAAAGCATCCGCTTGGCAATCTCCTCGAATGCGACCATGTTTTTGCCGCGCGTGAGTAGATCGGTGTGGTAAGCCTGCTTCTCGTGCCGAAGGCCGCTGCGTTCGATGAATAATACGATCGATATGGAGGTGAGGATGAGAGCGAATCCGATAACGATGGTGAAGAGAAAGTTTTGTTCCGCTCGCACCTGAGCGGCATAAACCATCTGATCTGCAAGTTCGAAGTGGCGTTCGCTCAGCTCCAAGAGTTTTTCAGGGGAGCCAGAACCTGCCTCGATCGCTGCGATTTCGTCCTTCATGCGATCCCATTGATCGCGCGTGGCATCGATCTTGGCGATGAAATCGAGCGTCGATTGGTCTTTTATGGGTCGATTGTTCTCCTGCGAGGAAAGCTTGTCGAGTAGGGACTCAACGCGGTTGACGGTTGCATCGGCATTCTGGCCAGCGAGCTCCATCTTTATGATACGCTGCGTGCCGCCACGGATAACACCAGCATCATTGATGATCTCAGCGTAACTTTGCATTTGAGTGAACAGGAGCAGGAGGAGCAGCGCGCTGAGAAACCAGGCAGCGATAACGATGAGGTTTCTCCGCTTCACAGGCAGCCCTTTCAAGGAATTCATCTGATAGTTAGCTAGTATAGCGGTTGCAGCGCAAAGCTAAACCCGTCTGCTTATAAATCAAAGGCCATTCATCATATTTTGTCCGAAGTAGCTCATCGATTACGTGGATTAAATCCAACGGCGATATTCTACATTTGACAAACCAACACGTTGCGGGGAAAATACGTTCTCGCGCAAGAGCGCATTTTGTGGGGGTGTAGCTCAGCTGGGAGAGCATCTGGTTCGCAATCAGAGGGTCGAGGGTTCGAATCCCTTCATCTCCACCACGGAAACTTACGAGCCGAAAGCCAATCGCTTTCGGCTCGTTTTAATCAAGTTGTTTTAATTATTCCATTAAGCGAAACCAGTCTCTGACGCTAAGTCTCAATCGAATCAGTTCATCTTCTGCTAAAGGGCTGCAATGAGCGATTGGCCCTCGAAGGGTGTTTAGTCGCGACATGACGGTAACCAAGGCTCGTTGACTTCTGAGTGAGCCACTAAAAACATCCCAGTTGCTCTTAATTATTTCGCTAAGTTCACCAAAGGTAGTAAAGTCGATTGGATCACTTGATCTGGGTGTAACGCCAGAATCGAGCTCTTTCTGCATGCGGCTCTCGGTGTCAGTTTTTATTCTTGCTGGGACGTACTGATCGGCCCACCAGTCAACAATTCCTGCTGCTTCAAATGAGTCCTCAATGAAAGCTCGTATGGTTTTTTCGAGAGAATAAAAAACTTCATAGGCTCTGGCCATTTGGGAGGCTTCGACTCTGATGCTCCGATCAATTTGTGGGTAGTAATCTCGATCAGCTTCGATAGTCTTGACATATAATCGTCCAAGATCGATTGCGTATCTTTCTTCAATGTGGTCGAGACTGTTCTCAGTTAGTTGATTGCTAATCTGGAACAGTTTTAATCGATTTTCAGAAGTGTCGAAATGATTCACTTTAGTAAGTTCTCCCGTAGGCTTTTGAAGATTGCATCAAAAACAGCTATATCAGAGGTGGCGGGTAAATTCAAATTAATAGTGTATGACAAGCCTAAATTCGAAACTGAGCTATTATTCGACGCGAACGCCGATATTGAGGTTGATTCTGCGTCTGCGCCGTCGTTTGTATTGCAGTCTGTGTTTTCGAAACTAGCATATTCGTTAATGGATTTGAAAGAATTTGCGATTGAGGTAACATTTTTCGAGTTGCTGTCTAGGCCGGTGACCTGAACGACGAGGTCTTTCAATTCGGCATCGTTAAGTTCATGTGCATATTCGTTAGACTCGTAAAGAGGAGCATAACCAACCTTTAGAGCCTCTGCTGCAGCTCTTCCCCTGCATGAAGAATTTCGAAATTGTGTATAAAGCTCGGTTGGGCTTCCATCGGATCCAAGAAAATTAATTCGTTTCAAAAAGGGTATGATAGGTCTGGCGGAACTACTTGAGATGCCAAGTTTGGTGGATAAGTAATCTTGCGTAAACCTCGGAGGTGTCGATGCTGATATTATTTTATCTAGCACTCGGGGTATGGTGCTATAGGTTTGCATATACGGAAGATTAATGCTCATCTTTTCCTCTCGGTAAGTTTAGGGAATGTCCACCTTGACATTATAGATTAAATGAAATGTCTAGGAATGGCATGCTTGATAACTCCCATATGCTATTTCAATAAAGTAGATCTTATGTTGACCTAGGACCTTTTTGACGAGCATCTGATTTGTATGCAGAGGGTTGCGGGTTCGAATACCATGACCTCTACCACGAAACCTATGCAGGTCGGGAAGCGCTCCTGGCCTAGTTTTGTACTTTAGGGGTTTCCACAAAGCATCAATAATACGATGATCTATTTCGATTACAGTGTTGGCGTAAAACTTGCCGAAAGTATTTTGAGCTATTTTTTCGGCGACCATGCTTGTAATGCATAGCTACTGATTTATAAAACGCTACTTGACTTTGAGTGCACTCCAAGGTTCATGATGGGCTGAGTCATAAAAGCTTCCATATAAAGGAGAACCAACATGAGCAAAATA
>JAVWLC010000019.1:0-2252 GCA_036638175.1 Raoultibacter sp.
TTTTATTTTGAGGCAACGATGTAGTCTTCGGTAACATTTATTATGAGTCAATCCGAGGACTCGATTTTTTGGGCGATTTGTGGTAATATATTCCCAGTTCGTAGGAAGAAATCACACAGTTTCTTCCATTTTTTTTGCCCGGTGGTTGCTTTAAAATTTTCGTAACAGATAGTAAGTCGAAAGGAACAGAACATGCCTATACCTGTAATAATTGGCGCATCGCTGGCTACAACCGCTTTGGTGCTGTACGTCATCGGCATTTTGATGACGGTGATAACTGGCAAGGTCAGGAAGAGCAATGTCATCATGCAGACCGTCGCGGTCGTGAGCGACGCGATTGCAACGGTCTGCATGATGATCCAAGCGCAAAACCTGATTCCAGCAGATTTTCATGGCTGGATTGGCTACAGTGCACTAACCCTCATGGTTATTGATCTGGTTCTTGTTTTCCGCCATCGCAAAGAGGGCACGGCGCCAACTTCAATGCGCGTCTATGCTGGCATTGTGCTGGTATTTTGGATCGTATCCTATTCACTCGGCTTCGTAAAAATGGGCTAAAGGCCTCGCTTACAAGTACCAAAACAGATTTATTAACGAACAAGGGATTCACGCTTTAATGCATGAACCCCTTGTTTTACAGAATGCAGCTAGCTTTCTCTTGCCGCATCTAGTCCGTAAAGTAGCCTACTCCACCCTCAAACAGTGGCTGGTAAAGATCGCCTGGAACATTCTTGTACAGGCCATATCCACTGCGCTCAGTATGTCCCATCTTGCCGAACACGCGGCCATCAGGACTCGTAATACCCTCAATTGCCAGCACCGAACCATTGGGGTTCACATCAAGATCCATCGACGGCACACCGTGCGCATCGACGTACTGCGTGGCAATCTGACCAGCTGCCTTCATCTGATCAATAATCGCAGGCGATGCAACAAAGCGACCTTCGCCATGGCTGATAGCAACCGTATGGATATCGCCAACTTCACAGCGGCTCAACCACGGAGACAAACTCGATGCCACACGAGTACGCACGAGACGACTCTGGTGACGCCCGATGGTGTTGAAGGTGAGCGTCGGACAATCTTCATCCATGGGACGAATATCGCCGAACGGCACCAGGCCCAGCTTCACAAGAGCCTGGAATCCATTGCAAATGCCGAGCATCAGACCATCGCGGTTCTGCAGCAGATCACGCACGGCTTCGGTGACCGCGGGTGCACGGAAGAAGGCCGTAATGAACTTGGCAGAGCCATCGGGCTCATCGCCGCCAGAAAAGCCTCCGGGCAACATGACAATCTGACTGTTCTTAATCGATGCCACCAGCGCTTCAATACTTTCGGCTACATGATCAGGCGTCAGGTTGTTGATGACAAGCGTTTCGGCCACTGCTCCAGCACGTTCAAAGGCACGAACCGTATCGTACTCACAGTTCGTTCCGGGGAACACGGGAATAATCACGCGCGGGCGAGCTATGGTGCCGTTATAGGTGAGGGGAAGCACGTCTGTATGGCTTACCGCCTCAACAGCTGCACCTTCGCCGCGATACGGGAACACGGGCTCCATAATGCACTCCCATGCTTCCTGCAGCTCCGCAAGATCAATCGCCTCGCCTGCTGCAGCAAACGTGTAGTCGTCGGTTGTCTCGCCCACTTCGCTTACACAAACACCTTCGGGCGCGGCGGGAAGCTCCGCGCAAGCAGGCAGCTCAAGGAGGAAACTGCCTTAGGTAGGCTTAAGAAGCTCGTCGGCAGTTACGCTTTCCGTCAGGCGTACGCCAATTCCGTTGCCCAAACACATCTTGAACAGCGCCTCAGCCGCACAACCATAACCCGGCGTCGAAACCGCATAGGCCAAGCCGCCATCAATAAGCTGCTCAACAAGCGCAATGGTTTCGCGCAGACCTGCAGCATTGGGCACCAAGCCGTCTTCTGAGTAAAGCGGAGCAATACGAACAATGCGGCTTCCTGCCTGTTTGAATTCAGGCGAAACCACACGATCAACTGAGCCCACTGCCGTAGCAAAACTGACAAGCGTTGGCGGAACATCAAGTTCTTCGAAGCTGCCGCTCATGGAGTCCTTGCCACCAATGGAGCCAACGCCAAGATCAATCTGCGCCATGAGCGCGCCTAACACCGCTGCAGTAGGCTTGCCCCAACGCACTGGCTCATTGCGAAGCCGCTCAAAATACTCTTGGAATGTCAGGTAAGCGTCTTCGCGCTTAAACCCAGCAGCAACCAACTTAGCAATACTT
>JAVWLC010000019.1:2287-15845 GCA_036638175.1 Raoultibacter sp.
AGATAAGCTCCCGTGAATTGGTTTGCTTCAGAAAGATACGGATTGAAGCCCCACGCCATGCCGCTACATGTGGTGGTTTCCCCGTCAACTGGAAGTTTTGCAACCATGGCCATGCTTGGAGTGAGCTGGCGCTTTCCGCCGAAAGGCATGAGCACCGTTGCCGCCCCAATTGTTGAGTCGAACCGCTCTGATAGTCCCTTGTTGGAAGCCACGTTGATGTCGGTTACAAGAGCGTGCATGCGCTCAGATAGCGTAGAGCCAGGCCACGTGCGCGCATAGCTGCCGCCTTCAGCAATATGTACGTCAACGTGTTTCGGAGCACCATTGGATGCCAAGAACTCGCGACTCACGTCCACAATGGTCTCGCCGTTCCAGCTCATGCGAACCCGCGCTTCTTCGGTCACCGTTGCCACAGGCGTTGCTTCGAGATTCTCCTCGTGGGAAAAGCCAATGAAAGCCGCAACATCTTCAGGAGCGAGAGCAACCGCCATGCGCTCCTGGCTCTCAGAGATAGCAAGTTCCGTACCATCGAGCCCGTCGTACTTTTTAGGCACGCGGTTCAGGTCGATAGAAACACCGTCGGCAAGCTCGCCAATGGCAACTGAAACGCCACCTGCGCCAAAGTCATTGCAACGCTTGATGAGCTCGCAAGCATCCTTGCGACGGAACAGCCGCTGGATCTTACGTTCAACAGGTGCGTTACCCTTCTGCACTTCGGCACCGCACGATTCAAGGCTTTCGAGGTTATGTGCCTTGGAAGAACCCGTAGCACCACCGATGCCGTCGCGACCCGTGCGACCGCCAAGCAGCACAATCACATCGCCTGGCGCAGGAGTTTCACGCCGTACGTGATCAGCGGGTGTAGCGCCCACAACCGCGCCGATCTCCATGCGCTTGGCTGCATAACCAGGATGATAAAGCTCGTTGACCTGGCCTGTTGCAAGACCAATCTGGTTGCCATACGACGAATATCCTGCGGCAGCCGTAGTAACAAGCTTGCGCTGCGGAAGCTTGCCTGGCAGCGTCTCAGACACAGGAACAAGCGGATCAGCCGCACCGGTCACGCGCATTGCCTGATACACGTAGCTGCGTCCTGAAAGCGGATCGCGAATAGCGCCGCCCACACAGGTTGCCGCACCACCAAACGGCTCAATCTCGGTCGGATGGTTGTGCGTTTCGTTCTTGAAGAGATAGAGCCACTCTTGATCTTCACCATCGACATCGCACGTAATGCGAACGGTGCAGGCGTTGATCTCTTCGGACTCATCGAGGTTCTTAAGGACACCCTTCGCCTTCAGGTAGCGTGCCCCAATGGTGCCCATGTCCATAAGGCACATCGGCTTCTCATCGCGACCCAACTCATGGCGCATCTCAAGATACTTGGCAAACGCCGCTTCCACGGCGGCATCATCAATCTTGACCGTATCGAGCACTGTGCCGAAGGTGGTGTGACGACAGTGATCAGACCAGTAGGTGTCGATCATCTTGATCTCGGTGATAGTAGGATTGCGTTGCTCGCTCGCAAAATACTGCTGGCAAAACACGATGTCAGCCAAGTCCATAGCCAAGCCGCGATCTGCAATAAAGGAGGAGAGCCCCGCTTCATCGAGATCCAGAAATCCTTCAACCGTCTCGACCATGCCAGGAACAGGCTGCTCCATCTTGAGTGTCGTGCGCTCTTCAAGCGAAGCTTCGCGTGCCTCAACTGGGTTGATCACGTAATGCTTGATAGCTGCGAGATCATCTTCACTGAGTGCTCCCGAAAGCATATACACGGTTGCGCTGCGCACTTCGGGACGCTCACCTTGGCTGATGAGCTGGATACACTCACTTGCCGAATCGGCGCGTTGATCAAACTGACCAGGAAGATACTCTACAGCGAATACCGTGGCGCCATTCGCATCGGGCAGAGCAGCTGTGGCACTATCCGACTGTGGCTCACTGAACACAATGGGCACGCACTGATCGAACAATTCCTCGCTGATAGCTTCGACATCGTAGCGATTTACGAGTCGCAGGCCTTCGAGCCTTTCAATTCCCAAAATGCTGCGCAGCTCATGCGCTAACTGTTGGGCTTCGCCATCGAATCCAGGCTTTTTTTCCACATAGACACGGGAAACCATGAATTCCTACCTTCCTTATCACGCAACACTTACGGGTAAACATCGAAGCCGCACGTGCCAACTTTCGACCGCGCGGCTCTTATTCATTTCAGCATGTCAGCAAAGCGATTCTATTGTGCCGAATCCTGCGTCTCGGTATTTTTGTCCGCCTGGGCGCTGGCATTTTTCTCTTCCTTGCCATCGTTGCTGGCAGTTTTAGCATCAGCACTCGCTGCCTTTTCGGCCTTCTTGGCTTCACGCTCTGCTTCAGTCTTCGACAACCTAAAGCCGCTTCCAAACAGGCTCCTTTTCTTAGGAGCTTCCTCGACGGCCTTCTCTGAACTCTTTTCTGATTGAGCAGCCTTTGCCAAAGCTTCTGCTTTCGCCTTCTTCTCGGCAGCACGCACTTCTTTGGTCTTAGATGCTTCCATTTCCTCCTGATAGGCACGGCGTACCTTGCGAATCTTGGAGAAGTCAATGTAGAGCGCCGCAATGATCAGCACATACGCAAGACCAAGTCCAATATAGCTCACCATCTCGTTGTCCGGGAACCACGTGCGAGCGAGCCAGGAGAATGCTGTCATAGCGATTGCGCCAACCAGCAGGATCCACCAAAGGCGACGAAGCTTTTTGTACTCAGCAGTTGGGGGGTTGTAATACTTGCGATCAACCTGAGTCTGCTTCTGGCGTTCCGCTTTTTTCTCAACCTTTTTCTGCTGCTTTGTTTTTGTGGGAGCTACTACGCGAACGCTTGCGGCGGCCTTAGTTTTTGGCTTCATGGTCGCTGCGCTCTTGCGCGTTTGGCCCTTGTGCTCATCGGTCGTATAACGATCGTTCATAGGGTTTCGTTGGCTCATTACAGTACTAACTCCTCATTGTGCGCGTGTTCACGTTCATGCCCTTAGCTGCGCGTCTACCCGCAAAAAGTAGACGTGATCGGCATCTTACTTTTCAAACGAGCGACCAGTGATGCGCTCGTATGCTTGAATATATTTCTCGCTTGTCTTCTCGATGATGTCTGCGGGAAGATGAGGCGGGTTGCCCGTGCGATCCCAATTCTCATCAAGCCAGTTACGAACAAATTGCTTATCAAAACTCGGCTGTTCTTGGCCCTCAACATAGGAGTCGACAGCCCAGAAACGCGAAGAATCCGGTGTAAGCACTTCGTCGGCGAGAATAACTTTACCGTCAAGAGTACCAAACTCGAATTTCGTATCAGCGATGATGATGCCCTGGCTTGCGGCGTGATCACGTGCTTTGCTATACACTGCAATTGAAAGATCGCGCAGCGTTTCTGCACCCTCTTTGCCAATCAGATCGACAGTACGCTCAAAGCTGATGTTCTCATCATGATCGCCGATATCAGCCTTGGTTGAAGGCGTGAAGATCGGCTCAGGCAATTTGGATGAATTCACAAGACCAGCTGGTAGCTCAATGCCACAAACTGTACCTTCGCGATCGTATTCCTTGAGACCACTGCCCGCAAGATAGCCGCGAACGATGCATTCAACAGGGAACATGTCGGCCTTTTTCACGAGCATAAACCGACCGCGCAAATAGTCTTCGTAAGGCTTGAACTGTTCGGGCAGATCTTTTGTATCCGCCGAGATGAGATGGTTTTCAACCACGCCATCAAGCAGTTCGAACCAAAAACACGAAAGCTGTGTGAGGACCTGACCCTTATAGGGTATTTCATCCTCAAGAATGTAATCGAATGCCGAAATACGATCTGATGCTACCAACAGCAGCTTATCGCCAAGATCGTATAGGTCGCGCACTTTCCCCTGCGCATCGGGCTTAATGTCGATTCCGGTCATTTCGCTTAGTCTTCCTTCCTGAAAAAACTCACGGTGACACTGGACCAACACGTGCAATCCAGCGCAAAAGATACGATAGCATGATGGATTACTTCTTCGGGCGCGACTTCGTCTTTTCCTTGTTTTTGGCTTTGTTCTTCACCCTGTTTTCATCATAGAGTGGGATGTAGATTGTGAACGTCGCACCCTTATTGGGCTTGCCTTCAACATGAACCCATCCGCCATGGCGGTCAACGATCTCTTTTACGACCGCAAGACCAACGCCCAAGCCACCACTTTCACGATTTCGACCCGCATCAGCGCGCCAGAATCGAGAGAACACCATCTTTGCTTCCTCGGGCGTAAGCCCAATTCCTGTATCCTGCACCGAGATTGATGCCATGATGTCACCTTTTTTGACGCTCACCGTAATGTGCCCGCCCTCAGGCGTGTAGCGAACTGCGTTAGAGATGAGGTTCGCCGTAGCTTGCCTGATCATATCAGCATCGCCGTACACAAATACGTTTCGCTCAGAATTGAATTCCATTGTCAGCCCAGAATCGATCACAAAAGCATCGTGTGTCGAAATGATGCCAGAGATGAGCGATCCGACATCGACAATTTCTTCTTTCATCGGTGTCGAACGATTCTCAAGGCGCGACAGCTTTAATAGCGCGTCAACAAGACGGCTCAGACGCTGGACCTCGGAGTTCACTGTTTCAAGACGCTCGGTATCGGGTTTGAAAACACCGTCGACCATAGCTTCAACCGTCGATTGGATAGCCATGAGCGGGGTACGCAACTCGTGCGCGACGTCGGTAGTAAGGCGGCGTTCAAGCTCGCGGTCTTTCTCCACCGATTCCGCCATAGCATCAAACGTCTCGCCAAGACGCGATATCTCGTCATCGCCTCGCATGTTCGTGCGCGCTGACATATCGCCTTCCTTCATGGCTTTCGCGGTGCTGGTCATGCGGTTAATTGGTCGCACGAGCGTTCGAGCAAACAGGAAGCCGATACAAAGCGCAAGTACGATGGCGATTGCCGCCGCGAAGATCATAGCCTGATAAGAGCGCTCACGGAATTCAACGTCTTGTGTTCTTAACAGCGTATTGGAGCCATACACCCATACCGAGACATATCCAACCGTCTCTCCATCAACTTTGATTGAAGCAGGCACTCGATTGGGCGGCGATGGAGCGAGCGAGCTCTTTTTCAGATCTGTTCCCGATTGCGTATTTGCTTCGGTTTGATTCTGCTCGGTATTCTGAGACTTGGCCTGATCCTGATCTTGACCCGAATCGCCTGCCTCGGTCTGAGCCTGAGGCGTATCGTCTACAGTGGAAGTTCCTGTACCTTGCTCTGTTCCATTTTCTGAAAGCGTACTATCCCAGATCACCGTGCCATCTTTTTTGGTCACGATAATCCCAATGCCCGACGATTCGTTGTATGTCGTTTTCGCAGGCTGGATGACTACATCGCTAAAATCACCTTGCTCGGAATAGCGCTCCGCAATTTGCGTCGCGATACCCATAGCGGTGTTCTCAAGGTTTGTCCTCGTGTAGCTCTGAAAATGCTGCTCCCACACGAAAGACAGAACACCGATGGCCACAAGAACCGTCATAGCAGCAATTGCCGCAAACGATACCGTCAAACGGGTCGTATACGTCAAATTCGACCAAAAGTGAGGCTTTTGAGCGCCTCCATCAAGGTCTACAGCTGTTTTCTCTCGGATGACCACCGGCTCACGTATCTTATTGTCTTATTGGCCAACTTTGGTGGGGTCTTCAAAACGATAGCCCACACCATGGACCGTATGCAGCCACTTGGGACTACGCGGATTGTCACCAATCTTGGCGCGCAAGTTCTTCACGTGCGAATCGATGGTGCGCTCATAACCCTCGAAGTCATAGCCAAGTACCTTCTCAACCAGCTCCATACGAGAGTACACGCGACCTGGATAGCGAGAAAGCGTGGTCAGCAGCTTGAATTCGCTTGCTGTCAGGTCAATCTCTTCGCCATTGACAAGCACTTTGTGGCCCGAAACATCAATAGTCAGCTCACCGAACTCAAGGACTTCGCGCTGGGGCTCTGAATCAGCATGCACGCGGCGAAGCAACGCACGCGAACGGGCAACCAGCTCACGCGGACTGAAAGGCTTCACCAAATAGTCGTCTGCACCAAGTTCAAGGCCGATAATACGATCCTCAACTTCGCCCTTTGCCGTCAGCATGATGATAGGCACATCAGAATTGTCGCGGATGGCGCGGCAGACACGCTCGCCAGGTACGCGCGGCAACATAAGGTCAAGGATGACGAGATCAAAATGATGCTTTGAGAATTCCTCTAAGGCTTCTTGACCGTCCCCGACGGCGGTAACCCAATAATTCTCGCGCTCAAGGTAAGCTGTTACCGCGTCGCGGATAGCTTTCTCGTCTTCCACCAATAGAATACGTCGTGTTTCATTGCTCATGGATATCTCCTCAAGCTCTTCGGTTAAGTGTTCCCGCCAGTAGTTCCTCTGAAGTACACAAGCGGCACCGTGTTTGCGTTTATTGTAGCAATTCAAGCGTTTTCGGCTTGGAGCTGTATGGTAAATGACACAATAAACGTGCAAAGTAACGTAAGCGATGTACAGGACGTTACCCGAGTTCACAGGCTTAACACAACCTTCGGGTCAAACGCACTGCTTAGATAGGGAATGTAGACCGTGCCCGAGCGGAGACCAACACACGCAAAGCGAACCCACGCGAAACAAATGAAAACGCGTCGTGCTTCGGTGCGGAAAAAATCTGCAAGTACACCTGGGGTACAGCTTCCTCCGACATCACGGGCACAAAAAACCTCGAAGTCTCGCGCCCCGCAACCTTCTGCGCCACAAATGCAAGGCTCGTCTTTGCCTCGCACGCCAGGCTCAACAGACTCATCTCATAGTGCAACCCTTATCACGCGCCGCCGCTTTTTATATGGCGCAGTTGGGGTAGGCATTGCTGCAACGGCTGCAGTGGGTGGAGCTATTGCTTTCACCCAATCAACGCAAGCAAATGAAGTCAACGAAGATCTCGCAGTCCTTGAAGTACCAACCGATGCCGTTTCAACCTCTGATGCCTGCGTGGAAATTGAAGATACTGCCTCTTCGGTAAGCCTTATTGGTAACTTCGAGTTGCCCTATGGCACGCTTATCTGGTCAAATAGCGATTCTCTCGCAGCATGCTTGCTGCCCACAACTGAATCCGCGCGACCCCTCGCACAAGTCAGCCTTCTCTCTTTGGAAAGCGGAGAAAATCGCGTCATTCTTGAAGAAGCCGTCGGACAAGCTGAAGGCTTCGATATCTACGACGTACGAGCTAGCGACCAGGGTCTTATATGGACCGAAGCAAACGTGCTTGACGGCATCTGGCACATTTACACAGCATCCTATAACGAAACAGGCCTTGGCTCACCAACGCTTGTCGATGAGGGAGACGCAGAAAACTGGGAGACACCCACCATTGCCGCCGTGGGGTCGTTTGCCTTTTGGCAAGTTCTCCCTGCCTTGGGCGGTTCGAAAACAAGAGAATCATCCCTGCTTAAACGGATAAAATTCGGCACAGGGAGCGATGCAGAAACCATCTATACGTCCGTTGGTCGCATGAGCACAGCGCCCTACCCGCTTGCAGATAGCCTTGTCATTACTCCACGAGCAGATAGCACGACCATCAACTACCAACTGACACTCATCGATGCCAAAAGCGGCGATGTGCTCGACAAAGTTGTACTACCCACCTCAATGAAACCTCTTGAGGCTGGATACGGAACCAATGGATTCACTTTCTCGTTTGATGCGTGGTACGCCTACGGCGATGGCATCGCTAGCATCGGGACGTATACCCCAGCCGAAGCGCACGGAACCGAGGACTACAACAACCTGCCTTGGTTCGCATTTTCTCGCACACCCACCGCCGCGCCCGCATGGTGCAATGGATGGTTCATCGTAAAATCAACGCGTGCTGTATGTGGAGTCGATATCGCAAACAAACAGTATTTTGCACTTCCCGTCGAAAGCGGCTGCGACGATTACGGCGATTATCTTGCCACCACAGGCAGCACCTCAAAATTCGTAACCTTCACAAACGTTGACGATACCGCCGTCGATGGCACCCGCAAGCACTACTGCCTCGTACGCGTGTGGTCGCCTGTTGTTTCGTAGGCCCACGTTCAAGGTTCAACCTGTCCCTTAAAAGGTCGAGCCCACACAAGGCGAGCCCGACGGATAAGCGATTTCTCTGCGGTTTAAAACTCCAGTGCTTCCAAGCGCTCAAACACGACATCTTTGCGCGAGAGGAAGTCCCACGGGTCAAAAATCTTGTCGAGGACATCTGCTGAGAGGTTTGCTTCGGGATCAGCTTCAAGTCGTTCGCGATAAGTGGGGCCATCGACGGCGTTTTGAATATCTTCCCAAACCTTCATGGCATTACGCTGCACAATGACATAGGCATCTTCGCGTGAGATTCCTGTGTCTACCAGCGCAAGCAGGACCTTCGAAGAAAAGATAAGGCCGCGGGTTCTATTGAGGTTGTGCTCCATCTTTGCGGGGTACGTTTGCAGTCCCTCAAGCATCCACTGCATCTTGGAGAACATATAATCAAGTGCAATGAAGCTATCCGATAGAGCAACGCGCTCAGCTCCTGAGTGCGAGATATCGCGCTCATACCACAGAGCAACATCGTCAAAACCTACCTGTGCATTGCTTTTTACCACACGTGCAAGTCCGCAAACGCGCTCTGCGGTGATAGGGTTGCGCTTGTGAGGCATCGCTGAAGAACCCTTTTGCCCCTTTGCAAACGGCTCTTCAGCCTCGATCACATCGGATTGCTGCAGCAAACGCACCTGCATAGCAATAGATTCGAGTGTCGATGCAGCAACGGCAAGCCCCGCCATAACCTGTGCATGACGATCGCGTGCAAGCACCTGGGTCGACAGCGGATCAATGGACAGCCCAAGCTTTTCGCATACATACTCTTCGACGAAGGGATCGATACTCGAATACGTTCCTACAGCACCAGAAATTGCACCCGTAGCAGCAACCGCACGCGCTTCTTCCATGCGCGTCTGTGCTCGCTTAAGAGCCCATGCCCAACTGCCGAACTTCATGCCAAACGTCATGGGCTCTGCGTGAATACCATGAGTACGGCCGACACACAGGGTGTTTTGAAATTCGAAAGCACGCTTTTTGCACACTGCACCAAGCAACTTGATGTCGGCAAGAATGATGTCGATTGCTTGCGTGATCTGATAAGACAATGCAGTATCGCCCAAGTCAGAGGATGTCATGCCATAGTGAACCCAGCGCGACGGCGGCTCTTCGCCTTCAGGAACATCAGCATCGATATACTCAGCCATGTTGGTTGTGAACGCGATGACATCGTGATTGGTCACCTTCTCGATCTCGTCGATTCGTTCAACGGTGAAATCAGCGTGCGCACGAATCCACGCCGCTTCTTCCTTCGTAATCCCCGAAGCGCCAAGCTCAGCTTGTGCCTCGCATGCCAAAACCTCGATCTCCTTCCAAATGGAGAACTTGTTCTGCATCGACCAGATAGCGCCCATTTCGGGGCGGGTATAACGACCAATCATGTGTGCCCTTTCCTCTTATCTAACGTTCCTGTTAATCAATACTACAAAGCGAAAGTGTAATTTAAAGCGCCTTAAAGACCGCGCGGACGTGATCAAGCATTTTATCATCAGCAACAACAACCGCTTTATCACCCGGGTATAGCGCCATATCTGGTTGAGCAACCTCAACGTCATCAGGTGTAGAAACCGCTGCTATCAGGCTGTTTTCAGGCATCGGGATGTCCGCAACAAGAATACCTGTTTCGTTGCTGTGATACTTCATGCGCGGTACCGCAATCTCGGAAAGAACAACGTTGCCATGCGTCAGAGAAGACACAACGCTCACACTTCCCAGAAGCGCTTCTTCTTCGATAAGATTTGCGATAAGCGTCGTTGAAGACACGCATTCAATACCAACCTCACGGAAGATTCGCAGGTTTTTCGGGCTGTTCACGCGCGCGATGCAACGCGGTACGTTGAATACGCGTTGAGCAATCTCGCACGAAACAAGGTTGTCATCGTCTTGCCCCGTAGTCGCTACAAAGATATCGGCTTTTCTGATGCCCGCATCTTCTTGATACTTTGAGTCACAACCATCTCCGTGGATCACCAAATAGCGTCCTTCGAGTGAGACCGAAAGCCTATCGGCTGTTTCGAGGTTCTCGTCAATGATAGCAACGTCATTGCCGCTTTCAAGAAGAACGGTCGCAAGGTACTCTCCGACTTTGCCGCCCCCAACGATCACGATATACATGGTATGCCACCTTAATCCTGGATATACTGCGTAAACGACTCAATGAGATCATGGCGAACGCACGCAAGAACCGTATCACCGTGATAAAGAATGCTATCGCGCGTAGGGATCGAACTCGCCGATCCATCGCCACGCTCAAAAGCAACAATACGAATATCATGGTCACGTTCCATTTCAGAAACGCGGATTGTTTTCTTTCCAAGTCCATTTAAGTTGAGAGAAAAACGCAGAACCTCAAATTCGCCAAACGTATCGAGATGGCTGCCGTGACCTGCAACAACTTTCGAAAACACATCTTCGGCCACGAGCGAGGTGCCACAGACATAGTCAATACCCAATTGCATGTAGGCGCGTTCGTGATCAGGGTTATAGAGGCGCGCAATAACGTGAGGCACACCAAAGAGCCTGCCCGCCACCTCAGCAACCATAAGGTTGGTATTGTCCGACTGAGTAACCGCCGCAACAACATCGCACTCTTCGATTCCGCCTTTGACAAGGGTTTCTTCGTCAAAGCCAATACCCTGTAAAACCGAGCCGTTGAAGTTGCGGCCTAGATTTGCGAACGCATCGGGGTTGCGATCGATAACACATACATTGCTACCATTGTCTGAAAGCATGTTAGCAAGCTGCGAGCCAACACGACCGCACCCGACGACAATAACATTGCTCATTTCATTCCTTTCGGTTGCATCATGTAAGGTTGCACCGTGTTTTCAAGTATAAGACAACCCGATAAAGAAAGCCCACCGAAGCGGGCTTATTGCTTATTATCTATATCGTTGGGCTCTTAGATCTTCTGCATCTCAGAAAGCGTGCTGTTGAACCAGTGATCGTAGTTCGGGGGACAATACTTCTGTGCATAAGCATAAGAGATCGTGTACCCATATCCGCTCGAAAGACCAGCTACATGTGTATTAATGGCCTCTTCCCAGCTTGAAAAACCACTCTTGCCCCAGCCCCATGCGTTGTAGCTCATAAAGCAAACCGCGCCTTTGGAGCTTTCGGTGTTTGAGATGGCGGGTGACCAACGAGGGTCGACGCTATTCTCCCATGCAGCAGTAGCAAAGGTTACGCCCTGGCCCGCAAGAGGAGAACCAGCGAGATACGCATCAATACGAGTGGTCCACTCGGCGATAAATGCTTCTTTACCGACAGTCCAATCAACTTCGCTCAAATTGACCGCTGGAGGAGCAACGGCTTGTTGCTCTGCTATCTTTTCAGCGGCAGCCGCAATACGTGCTTCATTTTCAACACGTGCAGCCTCTTCAGCGGCAACGCGATCAGATTCTTCTTTTACCTCAATTGCCTCGAGACCTTTGGAAATGTCACGCTGTGCCGCGTTGGCGAGCTGAGTATTTTCACGAGCGTTCGCGTCACTTGCAGTGCCGAAGCTCGTTGCCTGTGTTGCTTCGTCAGAAGCGACAGAATCGCCCAAGCCGAAACCAGCTGTGTTAACACCACCAGCTCCAGCGAACGATGCGCCGACACCAACACATACGCAAAGCGCAACTGCAAAGCAGGCAATTGAACCAGCGAAAAGCGCAGTGCGCTGACGCGTCTTCGTGTACTTTCTTAAAGCCAAAACTTACAAGCCTTTCGTTTGACAGCGCAAAACTAAACCGCCGAAGCGGTGACAGCCTAGTAAGTTGTGGGAAGGATTGCTGTCCGAATAGCCAATATGCTGTTATGACTTGATGTATTCTACTCTACTTCGCAATCCGCGGCAAAGATTTTAGGGTTAAGATGTGGAGGCTCTCCACTGTTTGTTCTATAATCGCAGCCCCAATGGGAAGGGCTCAAGAGCAATCTGAGACTCCGAATTCGACCTATTTAAAACCGCACATTTCTTTACGCTTTAAACACTAAACCTGCGGAAGAAGAATAGCAGCAAACGCGTATGCCAAAAGAGCAAAAATAGGGTTAACAGCGAACAAAATTACAGCCAGAACTCGCACAATTGTAGGATCTATGTTGAGATATTCCGCTATTCCACCGCATACTCCCGCAATACGCCTATCAGCAACACTGCGCCCAAACGGCTTATGCCAATCAGTCGATGAGACGCCTTTGAGCCTGCCTGTTTTTCCTGCCCAAACAAGATATAAACCTGCAAGAATAAGAGCTATGGGCCACATAAAAGAAAAGATTATGCCGAACACTCTTTGAATTTCCAGCCACCAACCAAAGCCGAACGAGGACCCCAGAAGTTTCCACACGCCAAACAGCACAAAAGCAATGCCGACGATTATGCCAATCTGCGCTGATTTGGAATAATGTGAAAACTGATTCATGAGGCTACCGCTCCCATGGACGAACATCGATCATAAGCGCTTCCCGAAAAGGAACATCCAATACGATGAAGTCAACGCTTCCGGGAAGAGAAAACCAGATGAGGCCGACAATGCAAAAAGCCACAAAGCACAGGCCACCACAAAGCCTCAGTATCGGATTTCTTAACGCACCCGCCAAAATAAAGAACCCCGTCATCATGATCAATAGTGGCCAAAGATTACGAATCATTGGCTCGATGCTCCTAAAGCTGATTGCATCAAGCGACATCAACAGCAGGACACCGCCTGTAGCCAGCATCATAAGTCCACTTACAAACTGCTCCATTCGATGTCCACGACGTGCGGGTATAACAATTTTCCCGATACCGATGATAACGATAAAGAGCGGCCAAAACTGCCACCAAGAAACGCCTTCGATAAAGTGGCCCAACAAAGCCGAAAGCCCAATTGCTAGGCAGGAAAAACCAAACCATAATGCCGCTCGCACCGACTTTCCTGATACAGGCTCTGCAACAACGGGTTCGTTAGTCATAGGCGGAACTGCTGCACTCGGTACATACGTTTGCGAGGGATTGTACGTCTGATAAGGAATGTGCTCAGCGGGGATTGGCTCTGACTGCTGCGGAGCATAGGTGGTAGGTGGCTCGGGCGGAACATGCCCTGCCCCCGTATAGCCAACCGTGCTCGCATATCCTGCAGCAACCTGCGATGCCGCCTGCGTTGAGCTTCGCTCTTTCTCGCGTGCTTCATAGTCTTGATAGCTCACAGGACCGTATGTTTCTGAATGAACTGATTCAGGTTGCACATCAACGGGTTTATTTGCATCGGGCGCAAGAGGCAAGATTATCCAAAGCATGACATAGATCAGGATAAACATGCCAAGAGAAGCAATCGCAAAAACTGCAGCAAGAATACGAACAATAATGGGGTCAATGTCGAAGTATTCGGCTATGCCTGCGCACACGCCGCCAATGAGCGAATCGCGCGATCGATACAACCGCTTATCAGTTACCACGACACCCT
>JAVWLC010000020.1:0-4374 GCA_036638175.1 Raoultibacter sp.
ACTGGTCCATTCTATGCGCTGCAGTATGAGCCGAGCGCGTGGGTTACTATTGGTGGCATTCGCACAAACGATCGTCTGCAAGCCATCGATGCTGAAGGCATGCCGATCAAGGGCCTCTATGTCGCTGGAGCCGATAACGGTACGCTCATGAGCGCGCCATATTGCGACTACGAAGGTTATTCGCTCATGTGTGCATACAGCGGTGGACGTATGGCTGGTATGTATGCTGCTGAAGAAATCGATGCGTAAAGCAGGTCGATTTCGCCTCATAAACCAACTCTTTTAAGCAAAGGCACCCCTCCCTCATGCCCGACGCTTAGTCTGGTACCGCCCGAGCCACGTGCTTGGGCGGTGCTGCGTTACGGTCTGGTAATCCTCGTGCGAGAGCTCTCGTGGCAAAGATTCGAGCATGGTACTATTTCGATAAGTAGTCGAAAGGAACGCCATGGCCACATTCAGAGAATTCCTTCGCGTTGCCGAAATGACGGTTAAGGACAAGACGTCAGCAAAACGCATGAAGGAAATTCGGGTCATTCTCAAAGAGCACAGCGCATTTTCTGGATTGACCCCCGAAAAAGCAACGGCGATCCTCGAGGATTTGGGGCCGACATTTGTCAAGATCGGTCAGATCGCGTCGAACCGCAGTGATCTTTTACCAAAAGCCTATTGCGACGCTTTCGAAAAGCTTCGGGCAGATGTGCCTCCGATGCCTTTTGAAACCGTGGTTGAACGCATAGAGGCATCGCTGGGGCATTCGTGGCAGGCTACATTTGCAACACTTGAGCAGGCGCCCCTCGGTTCTGCGTCAATCGCACAGGTGCACAAAGCAACGCTGCATGATGGCTCAACGGTTGCTGTCAAGGTGAGGCGTCCTGGCATCATTGCGCAGATGGCAGAAGATATTACGCTTTTACGTCATCTCCTTGCGTTGGCAGAGTTTTCCAATGTTGGCCCTGGGGATCTCATGCTTACGGTTGATGAGCTGGTCGACGAGCTTGAGCGAACAACTGCCGAAGAGGTTGATTTTACCGTTGAGCTGGATAACCTCGTGCGTTTCTATAGGGAAATCAAAGATCAAAAGGGCGTGACGAGTCCTTTGCCGTATCCGCAGTACAGCTCGGATAGTGTCCTCGTAATGGAGTTCGCAAGCGGCATGCTGATTGATCAGAAGGAAAAGCTCATCGCCGCGGGTACGAATCTGGAAGAGATTGGGGATCGTATAGCTCAAAGCTATATCACTCAGGTAATCGATAATGGGTTCTTTCATGCTGATCCCCACCCAGGCAACATCCTTGTTTGCAACGATAAAATTGTGTGGATCGATCTCGGCATGACGGGGACGCTTACCGCCCATGAGCGCGCTATTGTGGGCAGGGTGTTTCGTGGTGTGGCGGCGGGAGATCCTTATCTGCTGAAGGACGCGCTTCTCAGTCTTTCAAAAGCGACTGGACCGGTTGACCACAGTATGTTGCTTGAGCAGATGAGCAATATGCTGGCATCGTATGCCTCGGTTGATCTTTCGGATATCAACATCGGTATGGCGTTTCTTGACGTGATAGAAATCCTCCGCACGCAAAACCTTTCATTACCCGCATCGTTTACGATGTTGGCTCGTGGTTTCCTCACGCTTGAAGGCGTGCTTACTGATATCGCCCCAACTATTAGCATCGTCGATATTGTCTCGACACACGTTAAGAATCAGATGATGAATTTCGCCTACATCGAGTCGAAGGCCAAAGATCTCGTGCAATCTTCTGTTGCTTCTGCGGAAGCGATGACAAGGTTGCCGTCACAGCTATCCAATACGCTCGACATGCTCGATAGGGGACAGCTCAAAGCAGCCGTGGATATGAAGCTCCCAAGCGAAATGACAGGAACCCTCTACCAAGTGAGCGGCCATTTAGCCCTCGCTCTTATTTCAGCTGGGTTATTTGTTGGCTCAAGCATTATTTGCACAACTCCAATGGAGCCGAAGCTTTTCGGCGTACCGTTTCTTGGTGTTCTCGGGTACCTGGGGGCGTTTGTGCTAGGTATCTATGTGATTTTTCGCACCATCGTCACTCGCCATCAGCAGGTCAACAACGAGAAAGTTCAGTAAAACTGCAATTGAAGTACGGAAGCTTGCTTTGCGCTAATCAGGTGTCGGTGTCGCTAACGCTTGAGGATACCCTTTTCTCGAGCCAACGTTAAAAGGTCTTGTCGATTGTGGATGTCGAGCTTCTGGTAGATGTGGCGTATGTGCGTTTTGACAGTATCAGTGCTGATGTAAAGCGTTTCGGATATATAAGGGGTGCTTCTCCCTAGGAGAAGAAAGTTGAGCACTTCGGCTTCTCTTGTAGTAAGGGAGTAGCGGGAGGCCAAAAAAGCGCAATTTTTCGACACGCTATTTTCGTCTCCGAAGAGCATAACGGCATGATCAGCTGCCTCGCGGCCCCAAAGGAAATTGTTGATAGCTTGTTCGCGCAGAAGAAAGACGCTTGCAATGACCAGCATCAGAACAGCAGCTGCAGCGGCTACGGCAAGAAACTCGCTTCCATTTTCGCTTGACCACAACCCCGAAAGCAGAAGACCGACGACAACTCCCAAAAGTCCTCCCGTATTGATGGCCGCACGACCCCATCCGATCAGCTTAATCGGCACGATATCCGAATAACTCGCAATGGAAACGACAGCAAGGGTGACGGCGTATTCGGTCAAGAAACAGGCAACGATGGTGATCGTGCAAAAAATGAGAAAGCTGTAATCGAAGGGCAAGGGCAGTATCAAAAAAGCGCAGATTCCGAGTATTCCCGCAATCTTAAACATGGACTCATAATGGAAGTCTGACATGCGTTTAATGGTGAAGAACACAACAATCAAGGCTCCCCATCGTCCCAAGATTGATGCCAGTGTTTCGACACTGTAATCGCCTATTCCTCCCGAGAGGGTGCCCTGGAATCCTGCCTGCAAAAAGTGGAATCCGAAGTACAGCAGTGCGATTCCGATTCCTAACGGCAGCGCTTTTGAGAGCGATAACTTATGCCAATGCACCTGCTTATCTGCATCATCGTAGTTCGAATAAGTTTTCGCTTTGTAATATCCCGCAATACAAAGCACGGGTAGAAGAAGGCAGATAATAAAAAGGTACTCAAAGGGGACAAAGAAAAGGGTTGATGCACATGCTTGGATGCCAATCATCCAAAGAATGATTCGCTTTACTGTGTCGAATTCGAGTCCCACAAATACTTCGAGCCACAAGACGAGTGTCAATTCGGCTCCGATGCCGCAGAGCGCAGCGCCCGCAACAAGAACGGGGATGCCTTCGATCCAGCCGTTAGCTACACAGGTAACCAAAATTGTTCCCAGGATTAAGCAAATTGGGCAAGCGAGAACTAACGCGTGACGATCAGCAAGCTTCTTGATCGTTGACCCGAATACGCTGAGGACTGCATCGACGCAAAGCCTGAGACAAATAAAGACTCCCATAATGATGGGCACCATGTGTACGGTGACCTCAGTGCTGCGAAATGTTGCATGTGAGTCGATAACAAGGAATATCCAAACGGAAATGCAGGCGCAGGCCAATAGGCTGATAGGAATTGCTTGCTTTTTAACGGACTTATCCGTGTTATCCATCTGCGGTGAACACCCCTTATTCCCTCGCGTCCGTTGATGCTTTCGATGCATGGCGTCGTAATCGTCGAATTAGTGTAACCGATACAAGATGCTATGGCACGTTTCTCTTGCTGTGAAATGGCTCCATTTTGGAGTTTCCCCACGTCAGGAATAGTCAGTACTTTCGGGTGAGATAGTTTTTAGTCTAAATCACCCTTGTATTGTCTCGCCTTTACCAATCGTTTCGCTATGGTTTTTGCTGGGTATACAAACCAAAGGTGAATTCACCGAGGAAGGGGAAACAATGCAAGGAATGTACTCTCGAAGGGATGTGCTCAAGGGCGCAGTTGTTGCCGGTGGAGTTTTGGGGATGGCTTCTTTGGCGGGATGCACGTCTTCGAGTCAAGCGTCGTCTTCGACAGCGTCTGGCGGAATGAAAGCAGGAACCTATACTGCTTCTGCAGCAGGTATGCGCGGCGAGCTGACCGTATTTGTAACGGTTGATGATACGAGCATTCTTTCGGTTGAAGTTATTGATGAAGAAGACACTCCGGTCATTCGAGATGCTGCAATCACCAGTGTTACCAGTCGAATCGTTGAGCAGCAAAACATCGAAGTTGATGCAGTTGCGGGAGCTACCATGACGAGCATGGGCATCAAGAATGCCGTTGTGACAGCTCTGGAAAGTGCACAAGCGGATCTCGCGAAATTCAAAAAGGGGAGCGATGCTCCAAAAGAGAAGCAAAAAGGCCAAAGCGAGTCGTTCGACCTCGGTGTTGT
>JAVWLC010000020.1:4384-15772 GCA_036638175.1 Raoultibacter sp.
AAGCGGCATGGCGGGTCTTTCCGCAGCAGTTAATACACTCAAGGAGAATCCCGATCTCAAAGTACTTGTTTTGGAAAAGCAGGCATACACGGGTGGCAGTACAAGGGTTTGTGGCGGCGGCATCTGGGCTGTCAATGCACCAATCAATAAGGTAGCTGGACAGGATTCAACGAAAGAGGAGTACATCTCTTTCATGGAAAAGCGCAGCGCCCCAACCGCGCTCAATACAGGATTGATGAGCAATATCTACGACATCAGCTCTGAGGCATTCACTAATCTCTATAACTGGGGACTTCCGATCAGTGCTAATAGCTGGTCGCTTGGCAATCCCGATTCTCAGCTTCCCTGCTTTGATAGCACAAAGAACCTGAATAGCAACTGGGAAACAGGAAACAGCGGGCTTGCTGACTTTATGACAACACTTGCTGAAAAGGTAGGCGTTGAGATTCGCTTAACCAGTAAAGTAGTCAAAATCGCGAGCGAAGCAGGCGCAGTTTCAGCGGTTGAAGTTGAAGACCTTGAGAAAATCTATACGGTTACTGCGAAAAAAGTCATTCTTGCAACGGGAGGCTTTACGCGCAGTCCTGATTTGATCAAAAAATATGCACCCGATTACGAAAAGGCTTTTGCCTTTACGGGGTCAGGCAGTCAGGGTGACGGGATTACCTTGACTGAAGAGCTGGGAGCTACTGTCATTGGCAACGGCATGATGGGCCTTTCAGGCATCAACCCAAGCGTTGGGTACTACGGACCCTACGGTGGCGCGGTGTGGAGTGCGCAGTGTAATGTGAATGCAAATGGCGAAGACTTCGGCATGAAGGGTACGTTCTATGGCGATACGCTCAAGCTGATTCTCGAGCAACCAAACAGCTGCTGCTACGGTATTTATGATGCGACAAGTTCTGTTCTCGATCGACTTGAAGCAGGATCTGAACTGGGATTGATCTCAAAGTATGATTCCCTTGATGAGCTTGCATCTGATCAGAAGATTGAAGCAGCTGGCTTGAAAAAGCAGGCAGAAGCGAACAAGATTTCTCAAGCTCCCTTCTTCTGCATCGTGAGAAAGCCGCTCTTTATTGGATCAATTCCTGGTCTTGCTGTATCGGAGCAGTGTGAAGTGCTCGACAAAGATGGAAAAGCGATTAAAAATCTGTATGGTGCTGGCGAATTGGTCTATGCAAACGTTTTCGATGGCGCTTATCCCGCATCAGGATCTGGTGTTGGAACTAGCTGCTATACCGGTGCGATTGCGTCGAAAGCCGCATTAGCCTCTATGTAGTCACGCAAGAGGGACGCACGTGAGTAGCCATTTAGGGTACTCACGTGCGTTTTCGTATTGAGGGACTTTTTTCGGTATGCCCAGCAAGCACAAGAATCTAAAACTGGAAGTCGCGGATCCTGTAAGGGGATTTCCTATCATAAACTTTACAGCGTAAAGCAAAGTGTGCTATCTTCAACTTTACATCGTAAAGCTAGGATGAGGAATACAGTACAAGGAGGATGCATTATGGGAGGAACTGATTTTTCCCGACGCGATTTCCTGAAAGGCGCGGGGGCTCTTGGTATTGCTTCGGGCGCACTCGGGTTGTTCGGTGCTTCAAGCGTTGCGTTTGCGGGCGAGGAGGCTGCTGCCGATGGCGCAGCAAGCGTGTATCAGGAAATTATGCCTGGTGAGACTAATCTTATCCCAGTCAAGAAGGCGGAATGCCCTGGTCCGCGTGGACCCGTTGCATTTGAGGATCGTGAGATTGCTGCGTCAGAAGTGACTGCAAAAGAATCATGCGACGTTGTTGTTATTGGTGCAGGTATTGCGGGCTTGACCGCTGCACTTAAGGCAGCAGAAGAAGGAGCGCAGGTTGTCTGTCTTGAGAAGATGACCAAAGGTCGCGGATGTTTTGAGTGCTTCGGTGCTTACGATGCGCAGTGCCAGAAAGATGCTGGAGTCGAAGTTGATCCTGCTCAACTGCTCGATGAGATTTATCGTTCGGCCTATTGGCGCACGCGCCCTGAACCTGCGAATACGTATGTATACCGTTCGGGCGAAGCAACTGATTTCTGGCAGAAGATGCTGAATAAAGGCAAAAACGGTTTTATCATCAGTAAGGTTGAACAAGCTCCTAACACAAACGGACTGCCGATGATCGATTCTGAACTCGGATTCTATGACAGTCCCTCGCTTCCCCCTGATGCAGGTGTGCGATCTGGCTATTCGGGCATTTATGTGTGTCTCGAAATGGCAGAAATCGCTACACAGTACGATAATCTTGCGATGCATTACAGCACGCCTGCCGTTCAGCTTGTTCGCGACGGTTCTGGTCGTGTCACGGGCGTAATTGCCAAGAAGGATGATGGGTATACAGAGTTTTCTGCGACCAAGGGTGTCATTATTGCAACAGGTGGCTATGACGCGAATCCTGAGATGATGGAAGCATGGGTGCGCCCTGAGGATTACGCGTCTTCGAGCTGGTGGAATCCTGGTTGGGGAACAACGGGCGATGGTCACATGATGGGACTCAAAGTTGGCGCGAGCATGGATTCGCTGCCGCAGCCCGTTATGAACTTCCGCTGGGGCAATCCTGATTCGTTCTATGACGCTCGCGTTTGGACGGCCATTTGGCTTGCTATCAATGTTAATGAGCAGGGAAAGCGCTACGTCAACGAGGATCTACCTTTCCAATCGGTATCCAACGCACAAAATGCTCAGCCAAACTATGGCAAAAATTGCTGGCAAATCTTTGACGATGGCATGCTTGGTGCTTCTGAAGAGGAAACTGCGGGAGCGAAAGCGGCGATGGATGAGTTCATTGAGAAGGGCTGGGCATACTCGGCATCAACCCCGCGTGAACTTGCTGAGAAATGCGGCATTGATGCACAGGGTCTCGAAGAAACTATTGAGACATGGAATAGTTCTTGGGACAAAAAGAAGGATCTTGCTTTCAATCGCTTTATGGAAAGTACGGCCCCTTTTGCTGGCAAAACCTTCTATGCGCTCACGACAAACAGCTGCATCCTTGCAACGGTTGGCGGTCTTACTATTGATGGCGAATGCCGCGTGCTTGATACCGAAGACGCAGTGATTGAGGGTCTTTACGCTATCGGAAATGCATCAGGCAACTTCTTCGCAGGTAATTACCCGCGCCATATTCCAGGAACTTCAATTGGTCGAGCGGTGACCTTCGGGTATGTCGCGGCCGAACATGCCGTGAAAGGAGCATAGATTATGCAACGCACACAACGATACCCCCTTGTCGCTCTTGTTCTTGCGACGGTAGTTGTCTGTCTCTGCCTTGGTTTAGTCGCTTGCGCACCACAAGACGCAGGGAAGCCAACCTCGTCCTCGCCGAGCGCAGCAACGACTGCGGTTTCGGGTGAACCAGGCGCGTATGAGTCTGACGAGCAATGCCTGAGCTGCCATGGCGGTAGCTATGAATCGCTTGCCGAAACAACGTCTGATCTCGGTGACTGGAATCCTCATGCCCCCATTCATGGTGGATATAACTCTTGCGATAACTGCCATGCGAAAGATAAAGAAATCACGAACAATTATTGTGAGAAGTGCCATACCTATAAACCAGGTGCGCCTACTGCGTAAGTAACGCTCGGAGATTTTCGTCATTGTAGGTTGACGCTAACAACGGCTGGCACGCATTGCGCTGTCAGCCGTTGTTATGTCAAATGCGCTTCGTTGGGCTTGGTTTTCGTGTGAGACAGCAAGAGACATCGTGTGTACTTCACGTGCTCGCGTATACTTGAATGCATCTGCACAGATGCGTGCGGGCGAAAGGATATGCATGGCCGAGAGCAAGAAGCAAAAACAAGTGCTAAGCCGGGATCTCATTATCGATACAACGTATCGCATGATTGAAGAGCACGGCGTATCGACGTTTACGATGCGAGCACTAGGTGTTGAGCTGGGTGTTTCAGCAATGGCATGCTATTCGCACTTCGACTCACGAGAAGAGCTTTTGAGCGAAGTAAGCGCGCGATTCATGGCAACGCTTGATACTGATCCTATTCCCGGTGAGCGTTGGGACGATACGTTGAGACGCACGATGCAATCCATACATGAAACATTTCGTGAGCACCCGAACCTCGGTGAATTAACCGATCAGCCCGAAGTGGGTCTCAAGGGGATCGCGCCACACACGAAAAAAATCGTTATGCTTCATCTTAATCAGGGTATGCCAAAAGCGATATTTAGCCGGACGTGGGCTATCGTTGATGCATACATGGGCGGTTTCTTTATCAATGAAATTGGCATTGCGCGGCTTGAAAAAGAAGGACAACTGAACGAAGATTCTGTGCGCGAACTCGAAGAATGGGAATTGACCGTCCGCCAGGCTTACACTGATGATTCGTTTAAAAGCGGTATTGAGATCATCATTGCAGGCGTTCGTAACCTTGCTGCTCCTGACCCTTGCGAGTGGTACACGCCGCTCGATCCTCAATCGACAGAGACGCGGTAGCGTCGTGATGAAGCCTGCTGATCTTTTTCCCCAAACTGATTGCGCCGATATTAAGACCATAGGGATTCCGCGTGCGTTGCTGTACTATCGCTATCGTGTGTTATGGACGACTTTCTTCGAGCAGATTGGGCGCGAGGTAGTGGTGAGTGGGGCAACCGATCGCGACATTCTTTTCGCAGGAGAAAGCGCTTCCGTTGACGAATGTTGCCTTGCTTCAAAACTCTATCTCGGGCATCTTGAAAGCTTGATCGGCTCGTGTGATGCGGTGTTTATTCCAAGCATTGTAGGCGTTGGTCGCCGCGAGGCTTTCTGCACCAAGTTTCAAGCGCTTCCTGACTTAGTTGCAAACACGTTTTATGAACGAAATATACGTATCGTATCAATGCTCATCGATACAATCGAAGCACGCACTGATGAAAAGACCGCTTTTGTTGGGCTTGGGCAACGGTTTGGTGTGAGTGCAGCTGATGCGAAGCGCGCTTATCACGTAGCTACAAAAGCGCAACAGCGCTCTGAAATGAGTGCTGCCCGAGCGCAAGAACGTGTACTTCAAGGCCTTAAAGAGCAGCTCAACCACGGAGTTTCAGATGTCGAACAGGGAAATGATGCGCTCACTATTCTCGTCGTTGCTCATCCCTATGTTGCGCATGATCCGTTTATAGGCGGCGGTGTTTCCGATGCGCTCGAATCACTCGGTGCAACAGTGCTTTTCGCCGACGAAACTGAACATGCTAGAACACTTAAGGCAAGTTTTGGCTTTTCCGAAACACTACCTTGGGTTATAAATCGCGAGCTCGTAGGCTCAGTGTTGCTTCTCCATGAACAGGTTGACGGCATTGTGCTTATGAGCGCATTTCCGTGCGGACCCGACTCGATGACCAACGATGCGATTGCGCGCTGCGTGCAAGGTAAGCCAATTCTTACGTTGACGGTTGATGCGCAGAGCGGTACCGCAGGACTTGAAACGCGCATTGAGAGCTTCATCGACATTTTGCGCTATCAACAAGGTGGGGGATATCTTCATGGCAGATAACAGTTTCAACCGTGACGATGGCGTCCGCGACGCGCATATCTGGTTGCAGCTTGAGAAGCTGCGACCCCCAAAGCTTTTAGCACCGCGTAAGCGGAAAAAACGCGATCGACATGCACGAACGCGCGTGGGTTTTTTTCGCTACAGCTATTACGACATAGCGTTCAAGTATTTCGTCGAGCAGGTACTTGATGCCGATTATGTTGCGCTGCCAGAGCCAACTAAACTGACGCTCGAAATGGGGACGCGCAATAGCAATGATTTTGTATGTGCACCGTTTAAGCATATCCTCGGCGATTTTATTGAGGCACTTGAGGCTGGTGCCGATGTGCTCGTGCAGTTTGCAGGTCCATGCAGGTTGGGTTATTACGGTGAACTTCAGGAATCTATTTTGCGTGACATGGGTTACGAATTTGAGATGCTGAATTTTGCCACGCTGACAGGCAAACCGCTGCGCGAATACATTGCTGCAGGAAAAAAGAAGGTCAATCCTGATCTTTCGGTTCCTCACGGCATGCGGCATATGCTTGTCGTGTTCAAGATGATTGAAAATCTCGATGAGGCGTACGATTACTATTTGGCAAACGCGGGCTTTGAAGTTGAGCCAGGGTCATTCGATCGTGCGTTGAGCACCTATCACGCTGCTATGCGTGCCGCTGCGAGCGATCGTGATATCACAGAAGCGCATCGACAAGGCATGACGTCCCTTAAGGCGTTGCCGATCGACAAGCCACGCAATCCTGTGCGCGTTGGTATCATTGGTGAATACTTTACGGCGGTCGATCCCCATAGCAATCTCGGTGTTGATCGCAAGTTGATTGATATGGGCGTTGAGCTGCATCGGTTAGTTAATATGACAAACCGCAACCTCCGCTACAACGAAAAAAACCTGCGGGCAGGCATTTCTGATTACGTTTCGTACGACATGGGACCGACCTCTTCAATCAATATTGTCGCGGCGCTTCGCTATGCAAACGAAGGGTTTGATGGCATCATCCACTTGAAATCATCAGGCTGTACGCCCGAGATTGATTGTGTTCCTGTGCTGCAACGCATCAGTCGAGAAACCAAGGTGCCCATACTATTTTTAAGCTATGACTCTCAAACAAGCGATACGGGTCTCGACACCCGTTTGGAAGCGTTTTACGACATGATCGCACGAGGCAAGGTGTACAGATGACAGATCTTTTTCTCGGAATTGATATTGGCTCGATCTCAACAAAAGGAGTTCTCATCGACGAGAATCGCACCATTGTTGCGCGAACGTATTTGTGGACCGAGGGTAATCCTACCGAAGCGGCGCGTCGTGTGATCGATGATTTGAAAAGCCAAATCGATCATGAACAGGCGGTTGTGCGCGCAGTGGGTACAACGGGAAGCGCGCGGAGGCTCGTCGGCGCCATGACAAATGCTGCTGTGGTGAAAAACGAGATCACCACGCATGCTGTTGGAACAACGTTTCTCCATCCGAACGTGCGAACTATTTTCGAGATTGGGGGACAGGACTCCAAGATTATTTGCGTCGAAGGCGGCATTGCGGTTGATTATGCCATGAACACGTTGTGTGCTGCTGGTACGGGAGCCTTTCTTTCAAGTCAGGCTCATCGACTAGGGTTGGAGGTTGAAGAGTTTGGTGAAATAGCTCTTGCCTCGAAGCGTCCAGCGAATATTGCGGCACGCTGCACGGTATTTGCTGAGTCTGATTTGGTCCATAAGATACAGGTTGGGTATTCGCGCGAGGATATTGTGGCTGGACTCTGTAAGGCGGTTGCTTCAAACTACCTCAACAACGTTGGAAAAGGCAAAAAGATTGTTGCACCTGTTGTTTTTCAAGGTGGGGTAAGCAAGAATGCTGGCGTTATCCGTGCATTCGAAGATGAGCTTGGCATGGAAATCCTTGTTGACGAGGATGGCCACCTCATGGGCGCCTTTGGTGCCGCGCTGCTTGCATCAGACACACCTGTTTCCAAGCGGGAAGTGTTTGATTTCGACGTTGCTGATTTTGACTTCAAGACGCGTGAGATTGAGTGTGCAAAATGCGCCAATCATTGTGAAATCATCTGTGTTTACAAAAACGATGAGATTATCGATGCTTGGGGTAATCGTTGCGAAAAAGGCGAAGTGAAGACTAAGCGCTAATGCATGGGCGTGTTTTCGGACTTATAATTGTGAGAGAAAAGCCCAGCGAACTGGGCTTTTCGATGTTAATGAGGGCTTGATACCAAGAGACATCGTTTACGAGAACACGACAAGGGCTCCTGGATCTTTGATTCGCAATGCGACAGTTTCCATAACGCGGAAGGAGTGGTTAAAATCTGCGAGCTCCACGTAGCCAACCGAGAAATCAAGGCCAACTGCAAGATCAATGTATTCAGGTTCGGCACAAACGAGGACTGCCTTACCCACACCGAAGCTGCCGTACATATACACGTTATCTCCGATGAGTTTCTTTACGCGATCAATCTCAAGCATGCCAAGCGACGGTTGTAAGCGCTGAAGGTCAAGGTAAACATCGGGACTCACGACAAGCGCATAGCGACCAAGGTAGCCATTTTTGGCAAGTTCAGCAACTGCTTTGGCAACATCGGTATACCCATTTTCACCTTGTTTCCAATCAGTCTTCTTGATCTTTTTTGCGCCCTTGGCGTTGGCTAAACCTTGGGTGCCAAGCGTTGCATTGCCGAGCAAAATAAGCTCGTCTTCACGCCGTGCCGCATTTTTTGCTGCGCGTATAGCGCCTGACAGATCAACGGGATATCCCGTTTCTTTCGCGTATTCAAGATCGCGACCAAGGAGATTAAAGTCTTCAAACAGAAGCGGCAACTCAAGATGACTCCGCCCCGCAATGCGGCCGATGCCGTTGTCAAGAATTTCGCTCTTATCGACACTGTCAACAGTAATTGAGGTTGAGCCAGGACCGATAGGTCCGAACAGCTTCAAAAAACGCCGACACACAATCTGCTCTCTGACAGCACTGATGACGGTTTCATCAATATCACGCCAGAGCGCATCTGAAAGATCAGCACTTTCACGTGCTAAATAGTCCATAGATATCACTTCCTTTATTCGGATAAATCGCCGACAGTTGGACCTGATGCGGGTTTGGGAACGGTGCTGATTTTGAGGTCGGCTAGCATTTCGTTCACTTCGCCTTCTCCGCCAAGGAACAGCTCCGTTTCTTTCGGATCAAGGTAGCGCATGAGTGTGATGAGTTCGCCCATATGGGCTTTTTCTTCATCACGAATATCTGCGAGTACTGCTTTCGCGGCAGGATCATCGGTGGCTAGATAATGAGATTCATACAGATAAATAGCCTCAAGTTCTCCTGCGATATCGAGTCGAATTGCTTGCATGAGCTCGGCGTTTGACATCTTGCGGTCGACGTTGCCGGCAAAGGGGTTGGCAAAGCTTGGCATGATTTGATCCTTTCTTTCATGTTCCCGAACGTGCGAACGGAACCCATGGATATACCAGATTCATTGAGCATAAGCTGCGGAAATAAGCGTGTGTAGGTTTGTTCCTGAAAGGTTGCTTGGTGTACCGTTTTGTGACCAAACGTTCATGGCGGGCTGGCTAGGATCCGGATCGAAGAAAGGAAAGAACCGATGGCAAAACTGCGTGGGGATTTATCGAAATATAGCTGAGATTCAGCTCGAAAATGCTCGGCTCAGTGTATTATGAACCTACCTCGGGAACTAGTACGGAGCATAGATGTAGACACTACCAGCGTTACGCAGGAGGATGCTTTATGCGCCAAACTCAGCTAGACAGAGTTGCAACAAACGGACAGACAGTTTCAAAATCGGAGGATACTCAACCTGCGATCAAGGTAGATGAAGAAGATGGCCAGCGCATTTTTTCTTGCGAGCGCTTCGAACGGCCTCTATCTGATCACGATGTTCAATCGAGTGATCAATCCAATAAAAGCAACAAAGGGCTTTACGCAATTATTATTGTGATGTCTCTAGTGATTGTGCTGCTCGTTAGTGTAATAGTCTGGCAAACAGGCATTCAAAATGGTGAGGGAGTCGGACAGTCAGTGGAAGGTGCGAATACTCCGGCATCGCTTGCGGGTTCACACGCCTCAGACGAATGATCCCAGAAGATAGCTTGGCAATCCTGCTGCGGCGGCCGCAAGAAGAAAAACGGCGATTGCGATCAAGATAAACCTACGTTTGTGTAAAGCAATCCATGCTATGAATTCACGAAGAATTGCGTTAGGGAGAAAATACCAAGCGGTTTCTGCACTTAAGCCATCAATTTTGAGTCCCGCCTTGCGTGCATAAATGCCCGCTCGCATGATGTGGTAGCTGCTTGTTGCGTAGACACAGCGGTACCCCTCAGGTGAGCGGGCATCCATAATTGCCTTGGAAAAAAGCATGTTTTCCGCAGTGCTCTTCGAATTATCTTCAATCAGGATGTAGGCAGAATCAAACTGGGCCTCTTGGGCAAATTGCGCCATCGCCTCGGCTTCAGCCATGAGTTCATCAGCTCCTTGACCGCCCGACATGATGAGTGTTGGTTTGATTTCGCCCTTGGCTTCTTGCTTGCGAGCAAAAGAAATAGCACGCATGATTCTTCCCGCAAGCAAAGGAGTTACTTGTCCATTGATCAGACCGCTTCCTAAAACAATCACGTAATCTTTGTTCAATTTTGGGCGAGCGAGCGTGCAAAGTAGTGCAGTTGTCATAAAAAGAATGATGGTTGCAGACAAAATAAAGACGAGGCTTATAATGCCCGCCCAGAGTGCCTGTAGCCAGACAGGAGGATTGTGACCGACTAAGAACCAGGACACAATCATCAGCAGAACCAACCCGACTCCAGCAACTAAAGTAAGTGAGTTGGAAAGCGATCGACCTTCCTTTCGAAAGACCGTGCGAGCATTGATAAACAAGAAGGCAAGCAGAATAAAGATGCCAAAAAGCGCTACAACGATAGAGACAAGTGCTAGGGCAACAATGGGATACAACAAGAAAATGTTCTCGGGATACTGCATGGCGAACAGGAAAAACGTCATTCCAAGGACCGATAGCGCAAAGCCGAACATAAATCCAGAGAACAGGTTGGTTTTATTGATTCGATATACGAAATAGAAGGCCGCAAACAGGACGGCCGTAACGGCGCATGATCCAAAGACTACTTCCATGAGCCGTCCTACGTAAAACTAGTATTTTACGATCATGACAGGCATGGGAGCGGTTCGCAAAACTTGCATGCTGACACTGCCGATGATGCCACGAAGTGCGCCGAGCCCGCGCGATCCCATAACGATGAGATCCGAATCGTGCTCTTTGGCGTAAGAAACAATTTGATCGCCAGGAAGACTTTCTTCAACAAGATCGATACTTACTTTGTTCTGAACGGTTTCAAGAACGCTATCGATATGCGCATGAAGATCTGCATCGGCTTGCTCGATAACTTCATTGAACAGGGCACGCGCCGCTTCGGGCGAAGCCTTGGGTGCATCAGGTTGGCCATTGCGAGCTTCAAGGAGCTCGGTGGCGCGCTGTTCGGTGTCAACGATATGGAGAATGCGAAGGGCGGCATCGCCGTCGAGCGACGCAATCTTGATAGCTTCAAGAAGTGCGGCATGAGCAGAGTTTGAATTATCGTACGGTACGGTGATATTCTTGTACAGCATGCGTTCCCTTTCGACGGTTGACGCAATCATTATATCGAATAGACTTGCCTTTTCTGCAAGACTCGCAAGGATGACAAGTAACGCCTTGATTTGAGGAAGGGGCATGAGGAACTCGATCAAGCGTCCTAAGTTCTGCTTGTCAAGGGGTGCTAACTGGGGTATTATTTCCAGACGCTCTTGCTGTTAAGGCATGAGAAATGCGGGTGTGGCGGAATTGGCAGACGCGTACGGTTCAGGTCCGTATGGGGGCA
>JAVWLC010000021.1:0-15282 GCA_036638175.1 Raoultibacter sp.
AAAGCCTATCTCTGCACAGGAAACCACGATCCATTAACCTCCTGGAAGCAGGATTTCTTTGCATTTCCACCGAACACAACAATGTTTTCAGCCGATAAACCGAGCTTTGAGGTTTTCGAACGCGATGGTGAGCCGCTTGTTTTGCTTGGCGGGAGAGGCTATTACAATCAAACGTGGCCGTTCGATCAGGATATAGCCGCTGGCGTGAATCGTGCCGCTGCCGAGGTCGAAACAGGTAGTGTGACTGCTCCCTTTGCGGTGGGCGTGCTCCATACGGGTCTTAATCTTGATCAATCAAAGGCACCAACCGATCCTCAGGCGCTTTTGCTTGCGGGTATGAATTACTGGGCACTTGGACACATTCACAAACGTTACCTGTATCCAGAAAGCAATCCTCAGCTTGTTTTTCCTGGTTGCATCCAGGGGCGCGACATCAATGAGACGGGGGAGCGCGGCGTTTGTAAAGTTACACTAACTGAAGGTGCTCCCAATGAGGTTGAGTTTATTCCGACGGCAAGCGTTGTGTGGCAACGCATGCGTGTGGACGTTTCCGATTGCGCAAGCATTGCGGAAGTCAGCGATAAAATAATGCGTGAGCTCTTTCGTGAAAACGGAAAGTCGCATTGCGAAGAAATGTGTGTCCGTATCGAGCTTATTGGAAAGACGACACTGCACCGACGATTCGAGACGCCGGGCGTATTGGTTGATCTGCGCAAAAGCATAAACGACAGCTATGTATTTTTCTTCTGCGACGCTTTGATCGATCGCACCGAGTTGCCGCTCGATAAAGAGGCGCTTATGAACGAAGGATTGTTCCCTGCTGTGCTGATGCAAGTTTCAAATTCACAGCGCATGCAAACCGAAGAGTCCCTTGCCTTTCTTCAAGACGAATTTCTCAAGAAGAATTTGACGCTCCCGCGATCAGTTGAGCGAAAAATCGATCGCTTGTCGCGTGAAGCAGAAAATCTCGTACTTGATCTCCTTGGACAAGGAGACGGCCGATGATGGATTCCTTTTCACATGAAAGCACACGTGGGAGTGCGTCCTTTGTAGATGATCGAGAAAAAGTCTCCGCTCCGTCGGCTCACAACGAAGTGGCAACCGCTTCTCGACTCTACTTGAGTCGCATGAAAATTATGAGCTTTGGGTCATTCTCTAATCGAGTGATTGGTCCGTTTACTCCGAAACTCAATGTTGTCCACGGAAAGAATGAAGCGGGCAAAACCACGTTGAATGCGTTTTTTGGCGGTGTCTTGTTTGGTTGGGAAGATGCGCGCGGCGCGAAGAACACCTACAAGCCTGTCAATGCAGAGCGTGCCGGATCGCTGTTTTTTGCAGACGAGGTCACGGGGGAAGAGCTTGAGCTTTCGCGAATAAAAAATAGCGATGGGTTGAGTGGGCCGGCCGAAATCCTTGACGACATCGATAAAGAAACGTTTCAGACCATGTTCGCACTCACGAGCGATGAACTCAGAAGCCTGCGCAATACAACTGATGTAACGGCGAAATTGCTTACGGCAGGGTCGGGCACGAATGCTTCGCCATCTCAAGCGCTCGCTGAGATTCAAGGGCGGATAGCGGAATACACTTCGCGCGCATCGGGAACCGAGCATTCGATTACCCAACTTGTGGAGCGTCAAGATGAGCTGCGCGTCCAGATTGCTCGTGCGGCGGAAGAAACGGATCGCTTCAAGCTTCAGGATAAGGAGTTTCATGAACTCGCTCCGCAGCGAGAGGCCTTGATCGCATCACTCCAGAAGCACAATGCCGAAATTGAAATGCTCTCTGCAGGTAAAGCTAGTCTTGAGAAGCTCGAAGAGGAGCTGGAGCGAAGCTTAGAGAATCGAGCTGTTTTGCTCGAGGAAGAGCAATCGCTCGTTTCTGCACATCGCTCGCACGAGATGGGATCTGACCCGACGCTTTCATCGATTACCACGTCTGAAGAGCACGCTTTGCGCGATCAGATTGATTCGCTCTTTGAAGAATTCAACAAGTATGACCATAGCGTTGACTTGGCGAAAGAGAACTACACCGATTCGAAGTCTGTTTATGAAGCATTGCTTGAAGCCGATGATTTGCAAGAGCTTGAAGATAAAGCAAGGCGGCAGCGCCACACGCAAGTTGCCTTGTCGGTGGCGCTCCCGATTTTATTTGTGCTCGTGGGGGTCCCTGTATTCATGCATGGCCGCGAGATTAACAGCCTGTCGTTTACGGCACTGGGAATCATCCTTGTTGTGTTTGCCCTGTTTCTTGCAGGTGCTGCTCTGGTCATGCTGTTTCGCCCCAGCAAAACCGAAGAAGCGTTATCGCAGCGCAAAAAGGATGCCCAGTGGGTGATGCTGCAGGACAAAAAGAAACTTGAAGCATGCGAAGAAAGCCTGGCAGATCAAAAAGCTCGGACAATGACATTCCTCGAAAGCGTTGGCCTTTCCGCTTCGCAGGGTTCTTTGCGGCGTGCGCGCTTGCTGCTTGATGAAGCCCGCGATGCTCGGGCCGAGTCAGGATTGTACGTACAAAAACAGCAGGCTCTCGTTGCGCAGCTTACTGCTGTTGAGGATCGGCTGAGCGATATCCAGAAGCAGAAGCAGATGCTCTATGCTCGCATGGGGGTTGCGCAGGATGCTTCGCTCGAGGATATCGGGGCGTTCATTGAGCAGAAATCGCATCACCGTGCAGGGCTTATTGAGACGAGCGAAAGCATCAACCGCCGGTACGGTGAACTTAAGCAAGAATTGGCGCACGCGCGCCGTATGAAGCAATTCGACGCACTCAAGCTGGAATATCAGCAGGTGGTTACGCGTCTTTCTGAAAGCGAGCGAGATTATGCGCGGCTTTTGCTTGCCAGAAACATGCTTGAATCAGCTATTGCTGCGTGGGAAAGCAAAAGCCAACCTGAGGTGTATCGCCAAGCGAGCCGACTCCTTGCTTCAATGACGGCGGGCGTATGGGTGCAGGTTCGCATGAGCGAAGAGGGACGCCTCCAGGTGATCGATCACGTCAAGACCGTTCGCGAACCCTTGTATTTATCGTTGGGTACGTGCCAGCAACTTTATTTGAGCTTGCGCATCGCACTTCTGATGACGGCGGATAATGTTGGTCGGGTTATTCCCATTATGGCTGATGACATCTTAGTGAATTTTGACGAGGAGCGACGTCGTGGTGCAGCGCTCGCGCTTATGGAGCTTGCGGAAAAGCGACAAGTAATTCTCTTTACGTGTCACGAAGAGATCGTTCGACTCATGCAAGATGCCGACGAGCAGCTCAATGTCGTTGAGTTATAGGTGATTTGATCGCTTCTGCCTATGCGTAAGCAATGTGGAATACTTTGTTCAACTCTATTGGTTTCGGAAATTCGTCTATAGATTGATATAATCGAAATTTGCTGAGGAATGCATGCGGGACCACCCGCGCAACAGCGGCCACCGGTTTGGAAAAGAATTCTAAACGTAAGCTGTGGCCAGAGGAAAGGAACAAACGACATGCCTAGTACCGTTCTCGTCGGCGCCCAGTGGGGCGACGAAGGAAAAGGCAAAATTACCGACATGATCACGAGCGACTATGATTATGTGGTGCGATTCCAAGGGGGCAATAACGCAGGCCACACCGTCATCCATGGCGATCGAAAGCTTGCGCTACACCTTATTCCTTCGGGCATCATGTACGAAAACGCAGTGCCAGTTATCGGCAACGGCGTTGTAATTGATCCAGGTGTCCTAGTTGAAGAGATGGCAATGCTCGAGCGTGAAGGTATCTCGTGTGATCGTTTGCTGATCTCGTGTGACGCGCACGTCATCATGCCGTACCACAAGGACTTCGATGGCGCTGACGAGAAGCGTCTCGGCGATAATAAAATTGGAACGACGAAGCGCGGCATTGGTCCGTGCTATCAAGATAAAGCAGCTCGTAAAGGAATTCGCATTCAGGATTTGCTTGACGAGAAGATTTTCCGCCTCAAGCTCGAAACGGCGCTTGCGCAGAAAAATCCCATTCTCGAAAAGATCTACGGAATGCCGACCTATACGGTTGAGCAAATTTGCGAAGAGTACCTGCCGTTTGCACGCATTCTCAAGAAGCATATGACGGAATCCGCTCAGCTGCTCAATGACGCCCTGCGCGAAGGAAAGAATATCCTGTTTGAGGGCGCACAAGGAACGTTGCTCGATATTGATCATGGAACATATCCGTACGTTACCTCTTCATCATGCTGTGCTGGTGGCGCGGCAACAGGCAGCGGCGTTGGCCCAACGGCTATCAACAAAGTTCTCGGCATTCAGAAAGCGTACATTACGCGCGTTGGCGGTGGTCCTTTCCCGACCGAGCAGCGCTATGCTGAAGAGGGCGGCAATGCCGAAGAAGCTGAAGTTGGCGAGCTTATGTGCAAAGTCGGTCATGAATTTGGTGTGACCACAGGTCGCAAGCGTCGTTGTGGTTGGTTTGATGCGGTTATCGCACGATATGCCGCTGAAGTGAACGGCCTCACCGATGTAGCGCTCACGAAGCTTGATGTGCTTTCGGCTTTCGAAACCATCAAAGTCTGCGTTGCCTATGAGTGCGAAGGGAAAACGTACGATTATTTCCCGATGCAGCAGAGCGTGTTGTTCCACGCGCAACCGATCTACAAAGAACTGCCAGGTTGGAAAGGCGTCGACATCACAGGATGCCGCACGTTTGAAGATCTGCCAGAGAATGCGCAGCGTTACGTTGAGTATCTCGAAGAGATCGCGAAGGTACGCATCTCCATTATTGCAGTTGGGCCTGATCGCGATCAGACGATTCTACGCGGATGGAATGCAGCAGAATAAACGATTCGGAGTTGTTTCGGCGGGCGCTCGTTATAACGAGTATCAGAAATTGCGAAATGTTTCACGTGAAACATTTGTTCGTTTTGAACGATAGGAAGGATTGCAAGTGAATATCTTGGTTTTGGGAGCAGGTGGACGCGAGCATGCGATCACTTGGGCGGTTGCGAAATCACCTCAATGTGACGAGTTGTTTGTTGCGCCTGGTAACGGGGGTACGGCTCTCATTGCTGAGAGCATTGCCACACTTGATATCAATTCTGGTCCTGCTGTGCTTGGGTTTGCTCGCGATCATGCTATTGACATGGTTGTCATTGGTCCTGAAGCTCCGCTGGTTGCAGGCGTCGCTGACGTGTTGCGTGAAGCTGGCGTTGTCGTTTTCGGTCCCGATGCGCAAGGTGCTCGCCTTGAGGGCAGCAAAACATACAGCAAGCGTTTCATGGATGCAAATGGCATTCCGACCGCTCGCTACGATAGCTTTACCGAACTTGAGCCTGCGCTTGCGTACGTCGCAGAGCTTGGTGCACCCATTGTTGTGAAAGCCGATGGTCTTGCCGCAGGTAAAGGCGTTATTGTTGCAGAGACCGTTGAAGTTGCTGAAGACGCTGTTCGCAGTTGCTTCGATGGCGAATTTGGTGATTCTGGTTCCACTGTGCTTATCGAGGAATACCTGACGGGTCCTGAGTGCTCGTTGCTCGCATTTGTGACGAACGGTCATGCGTTTTGCATGCAAACGGCGCAGGACCACAAGCGTGCGCTCGATGGCGATCGCGGCCCGAACACGGGCGGTATGGGCGTGTATTCGCCGGTACCGATTGTGACTGATGAAGAACTTGCTGAGATGGAGCGCCTCATGGAGGTTGCTGCAGCAGCAACCGCACAAGATCCGTTTGAGCACGATTATCGTGGCGTTTTGTATGGCGGCTTCATGCTTACGCCTGAGGGCCCGAAAGTGATTGAGTACAACGCACGCTTCGGAGATCCTGAGACGCAAGTTGTGCTTCCGCGCCTCGAGAACGATCTTGTGGACATTCTGTACGCGGTTGCGCTTGGGAAGTCTGAGGATATTACTCTGACCTGGTCTGATCAATGGTCCGTTTGCGTGGTGCTTGCGAGTGAGGGCTATCCTGGATCATACGAAAAAGGCAAGGTGATCTTAGGTATTGATGAGGCGGAATCACTTCGCGGCGTGACGGTGTTTCATGCTGGTACGGCGTTTAACAACGATGGTGAACTCATCACTGCCGGCGGCCGCGTTCTCAATGTGGTTGCTTTGGGCGATACGTTTGAAGAAGCGCGCGAGGCGGCATACGAAGCTGTGGATCTTATCAATTTTGAAGGCAAGCAATATCGCACCGATATCGGCAAAAAAGCTGCATCGGGTCGCGGAGCTTGGGAGTAAACGCGATGCTTTCAGAACGCCTGTTGTCCACTGTTGTTCGTCAGTGCACGAAGCAATATCTTAAGCTCGAACCAACCGAGGACAAATTTGTTCCCGCACCAAAGCCAGGACAAGCGTACATGTTGTATATGCACGTTCCATTTTGCGAACGCCTGTGCCCTTATTGTTCGTTCAATCGCTTCCCATTCGACGAGGGTCGCGCCGTTCCGTATTTTGAAAATATGCGCAAAGAGATGCTCATGCTCAAGGACCTTGGGTATGATTTCGAGAGTCTCTATATTGGTGGCGGTACCCCAACGGTTATGATCGATGAGTTGTGCGACACGATTGATCTTGCGAAGGAAACCTTCTCGATCGAAGAAGTTTCAAGCGAGACGAATCCGAATCACTTGATTCCGTCTTATCTCGACAAGCTGCAAGGTCGTGTGCAAAGACTGTCGGTGGGCGTGCAAAGCTTTGATGACGGCTTGCTCAAGCAAATGGACCGCTATGACAAGTACGGTAGCGGTGATGAAATCTTTGAGCGTATTAAGGAAGCGAGCCCGTATTTCACCTCGCTGAATGTGGACATGATTTTCAACTTCCCCGCGCAAACCGAAGCGATTTTGCGTACCGATCTTGAGCGCGTTATTGCGAGCAATACGAGTCAAACAACGTTTTATCCGCTGATGGCATCACCTTCGGTGGCTCGTTCGCTTAAGGCGACAGTCGGCAAGGTTGATTATGCGCGTGAGCAGAGGTTTTACAAAATCATTTCGGATACGCTTGCCAACGAAACCGATCCACTTTTCGCACACGGAAGTGCGTGGACGTTCAACAAAATTGAGGCGGGAGCTTCGCAGGAAAATGTCATGATCGACGAATACGTGGTTGATTATGAAGAGTATCCTGCAATCGGAAGCGGTGGCATTACGTATCTTGGCCAGAATCTTTACGTGAATACGTTTTCAGTGAACGAATACAATGCCGCCATCGAGGCTGGGCATATGTCGCTTATGGGCAAGACAACGTTTTCTAAGCACGATCAGATGCGCTATCGCTTTATGATGCAGCTGTTTGGTTTACGCCTTGATAAAAAGCAGTTCGAGCACGATTTTGGATGCACGATTGAGCGCGGCCTTCCTGTCGAAATGACATTCATGAAGATGTCGGGTGCTTTTGCGACTGACAATGAAGCCGAGCTGACGCTGACTCCTAAGGGGCGCTACCTCATGGTTGTCATGATGCGTCAGTTCTTTATTGGAGTGAACAACTTGCGCGATCAAGCTCGTGCGGCGTTGGTCGGCGCAGAGCGCGAACTCATTTTTGGCTAACTGCTTACGACTCTTTCTTGTGGGACGACTGAAGAATGACAAGTGCTTAACAAAAAGGGCACTCAGCCGCGCCATGCCGTTTTCAACCGTATACTTTATGAAAAAGGCAGCTTGCGCTTGGCGAGCTTGGGCAGAAGCGGAGTCTGGGATGGATGATAATCAAGTTGAAGATATGATTTCCTGCGGCATTGATTACCGCGGGGGCGTTGATCGCTTCGGCGGTAATGCTGCATTATACGAGAAATTTATCTTCCGCTATCTTGACGACGATCATTTCAATCAGCTTGTGCAGGCGATTAATTCTGATAACGCGGAAGAGGGATTTCGCGTTGCTCACACGCTCAAGGGCGTGGTCGGCAATCTTTCGTTCTCAGAGTTCTTTACCGTGCTTGATCCAGCAACCGAAGCGCTCCGTAATGGTGATGTTGATGAGGCTCGTTCCTCGCTACCGATAATTGAAAAAGCTCACAGCGAAGTGGTAGCTGTTCTCGAGAAGTATAAGTAAACGCAACCTAATATCTCGAGCAATCGTGCAATTTTGACGAACAGTGCTCATCTCTGAGCGCCGTCTGCAAAAATTCACCTCAGTATTTTCTCTTGACCAGGACGGTGGTCATGATACAATAGCTAACCGCATCTGCATTTGTCCTTTGCAGGTGAGAATGGTCGGGTAGCTCAGTTGGTAGAGCAGCGGACTGAAAATCCGCGTGCCGAGGGTTCAAGTCCCCCTCCGACCACCATTTGAATTGTGAGTGCCCCTGGTTTCGGCCGGGGGCACTTTTCCATCTGTGCGTAGGGCGCTGACGAATCAAAATTTTCAAGTGTTCAATCCAGGTTGCTTAAACCGATCATGCAAAATATTCAGTACAAAGCACTTATCGACGCTATTTGTCAAAGACATTCCGTGCGTGCGTTTCTTCCGAAGCTTCTTGATCAACAATCCCTGAGTCAGCTCAACAACTTCATCAGCAGCCTCTTTCTGTCCTTCGAACACGACACGCGGCTTCATTTTTTCAAAGCAGCCTCAGGGAAAAAGATGTACAGCAATGGAATAAACTTGGTAGACAATAGCGATCTTCTTTCTCTGACAGATTTGATTTTCATTTCGAAGACCGGATTCGTGGGTGAGTTGGTGATGTTTTACGCAGTGAGCATAGCAGCTCCGATGCTTTCGGGACTGCTATGCTCATGCTGATGAGATAACTTATTTCGCGTAGCTTGGTTTGATTCTCCGCTCTTCGGCGGCAGCCCGCAGCATGGACCACATTCCCAGATGGTCTATATCCTGCTGCTCGCAGACCGTGTCGCAGGTGCCGCATTGGATGCAACGGTACAGCCCGTTACTTACCGCCTCCATCACTCGGTCACCCTGATCAAGAGGGTCGAGGTAGCGGTATGCGATTGCAAGCATGCCTGAGGGACCTATGAACTCGTCAGGGTAAGCTTCAAGAGCAGGGCATCCGGCGTTACATACTCCGCAACGGCAGCAGAATTCCAGGGGGTAGATGCTGTTCTTGGTTTCGGGGTCGTATTCGGCTGGGACGATGGTCTCCGCATCGAAGGGTTCTATGCGGACGCGGTTGAATACTGCCGATAGCTTTGCATCTAAGGACGATTTGTCAACGATGAGATCTCTGATAACAGGGAATCCCTTAAGAGGTTCGAAAGTGTGGCTTTTGTCATCGATGGGGCTTACGCATACAAGCGCAGGTTCACCATCGAGCATCATGGCGCAACGACCGCATAATCTGCTTGCGCACCCGAAATCATAGTTGACATGCTCGATCGTCTCACTGAATTCGACTAACGCTTCCAATCCGGTCATCTTATCGCGGTACTCGACTTCGCCTTCGACATAGTGGGGAGCAGAATCGACGGATGGGTCGTATTTCTGGACTTTTATCTTCATGGGTTATATTCTCCTTGTTTCTCTTTACGTCTGCCTGTCCAGTCCATGCGTTTCCTGAGATCGCCTGACCTGACGGGCTGCGATACGTTCCCTTCGGGAACATATCGCCTATCCTTACTTGGAATTACCAACTTGAACGGGGCATGGCCAACTTCTCAAATTCCATTTCCCCTGAATTATCTCTGCAGACGAGCATGCATGCCCAGTTTTCATCGTCCTTTTCCGGATGTTCTGCCCTGAGGTACATGCCGCGTGTCTCTTCTCTCTTGAGCGATGAGCGGACGCTGATTTCGGCGATGTCGAGCATGTTGTAAGCCTCGATCGCTTCCTTCCATTCAGTGTTGTAGAGAGGGGAGGTATCGCTGATGGACATGTTCGGAAGGTCTTGGGTGCGAACTTCTTCGAGGACCTTGAGGGCGTTTTCCATGTTCTTATTGTTGCGGTAGACACCGAGGCTGTCTTTGCAAGCGTACTGGATTTTCTTCCTGATTTTATGAGGTGCTAGGCCCGATGAAGATTCTCGCGTCCTAATTTCATGCAAGCGCTCGAATTCTTCGGCTATGGGGGACCAATCGATGTGCTCCACTGGGTCAGCCGATTTGGCGTATTCGACGGCGCAATGGGCCGTATAGGGACCGAAAACCCTGTTGAGGTGTACGGTGGTCCCTCCGTTCTCTCCAGCGGTACCGGCACCGCGAGCGTGGAAGAGGCCTTCGAATTCGGTCATCATGTTCTCGTCGATGACCGGCGTTCCTCCGTGCTCGTACATTTCAGGCATGGCTTCTATCTTTTCTTGAGTGACATCGACTCCGAACTTTGCAAGTACGGCTTTGTTACGGTCGTTGCTGTAGCGTAAGTGCGAGTTGCCGACATCGATGAAGACGCCACCGTTTTCCGTACCTCGATCTTCCTCGACGATTATGCGGCCCATCTGCTGGTTGAAGTACACACGGCTGAGCACGTTCTTATCATCAGCATCGAAGATGGGGTCGCCGTTCTTATCAACGATAGCATGGGCTTCCTGAGCATCTCCGCATACACCGCTTCCAAAACCAGTGGCAAGTCCAGGCGGGTAGCTGCTCATCACATCGTATTGACAGTATTCGGCATCGCCGATACCCAAACCCAGGCGATAGCCGGCCATGTCGACATCCGCTGTGTTGTCGGCGGTGCCGATGGTGCATGCTGCTACAGTGAACCATCCGTAGATCCAGGTGCAACCGCCGGTGGCTATCACGGTAGCAGGTGCTCTGAATACCTTGAATTCACCCGTTGGCAGATGGATGCCCATGGCACCGAGGCAACGACCCTCGTTCACAAGCAGGTTGGTGATCATGGTGCGATCGATGATGCTTGCCTTCTGACTGTCGCTCAAAGGGTCGCCTTCTCGTCTGAAAAACAATGACTGACACCAGCGATCCATCGCGTAGTTTGCGACGGTGCCATCTTCGTTTCGATCGGGGAGCGTCTGCCCGTGGTTAATGGCGTAGACGAACTTGTTCGGCTCTGGGTCGAAATCAAGGGCGTTCTTCAGTGCATCGCCATTGATCTGCTGGTTAAAGTATTGGCTCATGCGAAGGTCCTCACTGGGGTCGTCAGGAATGATGCCGGGAGAGAAGGCATCCCAACTCATACCCGAGGTTCCTGAATGTTTAAATACCCCCTTATCGACGATTGTCACGTATTGGCCTTCGGCGAGTCCTTGAGCTGCAATCGAAAAGGCGCTGTTGCCACCTCCGATTACTAGCAGATCGGTGTTGATGATTTCGTAGTTGATCCCGTTAACTTCAACGTTCGAGGTCGATGTTCCGGCTGTTGATCCCGCCTTTGCACATGCCCCAAGAGAACCTGCAGAAGCAATGCCCGCGAGGCCTATTGCGGTTGCCTGCAGAAAACTCCGACGTGATAAGCCCCTTGCTTTTCCTTGGTCTTTCATAACCCTCCTATCTTCGGTTCTTCACAGTGCCAACATCCTATGAAGCTTCCTTAGGAAGAAAAAGCAGCAAAATCTTGATAGCACTGTCAAAGAGAAACTGACAGGTTCTCATTCATGGCTGATGAAATGGGAAAAGTGGTGGGTATAATAGAGGGAGCGAAGGGGATGCAATTTTTTGCAGCAGGTAATGACAAGTGGAAATTGACAAGGGATGCTGAGCATTGAGTTGCGGGGGAGGGGAAATGCTGCCACGAGATTTGGAAAACTTCGATTGTCTTTATAAGAACAAGAATGTCACCAAGGCTGCTTCCGAGCTGTTCGTGTCGCGCCAAGCGCTTTCGACGAGCATAAAGAAGCTTGAGAAAACACTTGATGCCGAACTTTTCATCCGAGATAGAAACGGAATGGAGCCGACAGAGCAAGCAGCTATTCTGGAAGAGTACATCGAGCAGCAGAAACTAGCTTGGAGCAAAACGCTTAATCGTTTGAACGGCACCTTCGAAAAAGAGCAGATGCTGATCGGTGCCCACTTCCTCCATATGAGACCGGAGACCATCCGCCTTATCATGAACTACCAAGATGTCTCTTGCAGAACCCAAGTTTCATTTATCACCATCGAAGAATATGTAACTCTGAACAGAATGGTGAAGAAAGGGGAAATCGACATCGCTCTGACCCGGCAACCCCTCAACTCACCCGATTTGGAGTGGATCCTTGCGCGAAAGAGCAACGTTGTGTTCCTTATGAGGGAAGACAACCCCCTGGCAAACCGCGAGTCGGTCGATTTTAAAACCGACCTCAAGGGACAGACCTATCTTTGCGCGTCATACGAGACTTTGAAGGAATTGAAGCTGCATCTTGAAGAGGCCTCAATGGCGTTCGAATACGTGACACCTAGTCAGACTTTGCTTACCGAGAAGATTCTCAAAGGTGATGGGGTGTTCGCTATTCCCGAGCAGGCAGCATCGATATTTCCAACCGAGGGGATAGTCGCGGTACACTGCGAGTCTTTCCCCGTTTCGGCTGATACCTACGCTATCTTCAAGAAAGATGCTCCCGAATCCATCAGAAGGCTTGTCGACTACATCGTAGAACAGGTCTACAGCAAGATCATCACCTGATGGAGTTCGACTCCAGCATTGCCCGATCAAGAACCATTGCGGCCTTTTCCATCTGCGTGCAAGACAGCACCACGAATCAATAGAGCACAGGGTTTTCTTCGTTACGGTAGGCAAGAAGCTTGGCGTAATCTTTCACGAGCAGATGTCCTTTTGTTCGTTCAACGATACCTTGTACTTCCAGCGCGGTCATAAGCTTGCTGCATGTGGTGATGTGGACATACAGGATGTCTGAAAGTGCCTGAAGAGTAATGGTGCACTCAATGTCGTACACCCCCTGTTCGTCAGGCTCATGCACCTCGCATAATTTTGTGAGCCAAAGAAGAATTCGCTTACTTGACGAATGAACGCCAGCGATGCTTGCTCGGTGTCCGAGTTGAGCAAAGCTTATATGCACCACATACATGAGCTCGTCGAAAAGCTCAAAATCGTCGCGCACAAGGTCAAAGAGTTGTTGCAGGGTAAAGGCGTATAAGATGGTGTCCTTGGTGGCAACAAACTTCATGCGGTTTTTCCCAATAGAAGCAAAGCCATGATATTCAGCCTGAAAAGCGTTGCCTTCGTTGCGATAGTATGCGGGAATTTGCGTGCCATCTTCATCCTCAAAGCAGCATTTAACCTGACCTTTTTCAAGATAGTAGAAGTAGCGGTCATCTTTGTTGTTGCAGGTAAGATCTACGTATTCACCCTTGAACAGCTTCCGCTTGCGTGCTTGATCGATAAACTGCTCAAACTTCAATTTCTTGAATGGAAGTGTCGGAATGAGGATCGCATCATAATCCTGAGTAGTTGCCACGAGTTTCTCCCCTCGTCGTGTATGGGGTTATTGTAACTCACTTTTTGCTCCGCGATCAGGTATGTTTCCTACGCAAGTTCTGGGCTTTCCCCCGCACATTCCCCGCTTTCGCACGAGAACTTGAGCTTATGTCGGCGCATCTAACAAAGTCCTTTGGCATTTCGTAGAGTAGCGGCGAGGGCGCGAAGTGTGTGAACGCCGAAACTCCGCAAGACGGTTCGGCGCAAAAGAAGCTTCGTGAGCCAAGCAATCGAAAGAAGGAGGAACAAGCTATGACTACGTGGGGAATGGCGGTTGATCTTCGGCGTTGCGCGGGGTGTTACGCGTGCGTTGTTGCATGTCAAATGCAGAACAACACAAAGCCAGGCGTGGCTTGGGGAAAAGTGGATGCGTGTGAGTGGGGCGAAGATCCCGATAACCGTCGATGCTATTTGCCGCATGCGTGCATGCATTGTGAGGACGCACCGTGTGTCAACGTGTGCCCAACAGGTGCATCGTATACGCGCGAAGATGGCATCGTGATGGTGAACTACGACGAGTGCATTAACTGTGGATCGTGCATACACGTTTGCCCTTATGGCGCGCGGATTGAAAACGCGGTTGAGGCAAACTATTTCGACACTGAAGAACAAGCGCCTTATGAGGCTGAAGGTATTCAGCGTACGGAAGTGGTCGAGAAGTGCATCTTCTGCGCGACACGTGTGGAAGCGGGCTTGCAGCCAGCTTGTGCACAGAACTGCCCTGGTAAAGCGCGCATATTTGGTGATTTGGATGATCCCGAGAGCGATATCAGCGCGTTTATTTCGAACAATAATCCGACACAGGTGGGCCATACGCATTTCTACTATCTCCCTGTTGCTGGAATGCCTGAGAGCATGTTGCCCCAAGCTGAAGTTAAAACTGTGGCCAATAAGGGCGTGAAGTCGCAACTTGCAGAACCTGGCATTCCTTTGCCGGTTGCTCTTGGTGGCGCGGCAGTTGCTGCTGCGGCTGGCGCGGGCATTGCCATTGGCGTGAAGAATTCACGCAAGACAGCCGCGCAAAGTGAGGCATCTTCGGGTGAAGCAACGAAGGCAACAGCAGGTAATGCAGATGAGAAAGGTGGCGAGAGCCATGAGTAATGAAGTACGTCTCCAGCCAAAAGCTCAAAACGCTAATGTGTCTCGTCGTGCCTTCTTAAAAGGAGCAGCTGCAGCGGCAGTTGGAATCGCTGCTGTCGAAGGCGGTTTCGAGTTTGTTTACCCAGAAGGAGCCTTCGCCGACGAAAATGCTCCCGAGGTTAAAAAGCATACCTATTGCGACATGTGTAATCACACGCCAAAGTGCGGCATTACGGCTACGGTAAAAGAAGATAAAATCGTGCGTGTAGAATCACGCGCGAAGTATCCCAACTCGCCCTTGTGTGCGAAGGGCATTTCGAGCTTGCAGGAGCTTTATGATCCACATCGTCTGCTGTATCCCATGAAGCGTACGAAGCCGAAAGGCCAGGGGGATGCAGGTTGGGAGCAAATTACCTGGGATGAGGCTTACGAAACCATTGTTGCTGCCATGAACAAGGTAAAAGACGAAATTGGACCAGAAGGTGTGTTTCTCTATTGCGGCGACCCCAAAGAACCACGCGGTGCAGTGAATAGACTTGCTAACCTGTTTGGTACGCCAACCTATGGAAACGAAAGCTCTACCTGCGCATATGCAACGCTCATTGGAACCGGTCTTGTGTATGGCACGCAAACCCTTGGTGCTGATCCTACTGCTGATTCAAAGACGTGTCTCATCTGGTCGCTCAATCCGGCTTGGTCGCTACCCAATCGCTTTGGCAAATTAATGGATGCTAAAGAAAAGGGCTGTAAGTTTATCATCGTTGATCCTCGCGTTACGCCGACGGTAACTGGTTTAGCTGATGTTCATTTGCAGCTGCGTCCTGGCACTGATGGTGCGCTTGCGTTGGGTATTGCTCACATCATGCTCCGTGATGGAAATTACGACAAAGACTTCTGCGAAAACTGGAC